>NZ_JBFBAO010000409.1:0-5743 GCF_040682255.1 Micromonospora sp. NPDC051296
CCCCAGTCGATGCTGGCGTAGCCGACGAAGTCGAAGATCGCCACGGGCAGGGTCTTCGTGCTCGCGCCGGAGAGCACCAGGGCGAACATGAAGTTGTTCCAGGAGAAGATGAACGACAGGATGCCGGCGGTGGCGATACCCGGGACGGACAGCGGCAGGGTGATCTGCCGGAACGCGCCGATGTGGGTGAGGCCGTCGACCAGCGCCGCCTCCTCCAGCTCCTCCGGCAGGCCGTCGAAGTAGCCCATCATGATGTAGACGATCAGCGGCAGCGAGACGAACATGTGGCTCAGGATCAGCACGCTGAAGCCGCCGACCAAGCGCAGGTTCGAGAAGACGTAGTACCAGGGCACCAGCAGCGAGACGCCGGGGATGACCCGGGCCATCAGCACCACCAGCGCCGACTTCTTCATGTTGAAGCGGCTCATCGAGTACGCCGCCGGCACGCCGAGCAGCAACGACAGCACGGTCGCCGCGAAGGCCACCCAGAGGCTGTTGACGATGAACTGGAGGTAGTTGGCCTGCTGCAGGACGGTGTCGTAGTTGTCCAGGGTGGGCGTGAAGAACAACGCCTTGCTGGAGTCGTAGATGTCGACATTGGTCTTGAACGACGCGGCGACCATCCAGAGCAGCGGCGCCACCAGCGCGAGCACGACGACGACCAGCGCCACCGCACGGAAGGTCCGGAACCCGGCGCTTGCCCTCATCGGCCGGCCCCCTTCTTCCGCGCGGTGAGGGCCCACATCGCGCCGATGATGATCAGGAAGAACAGGATCAGCACCGTCGAGGAGAGGCCGTACTCGTTGTAGTCGAAGCTCAAGCCGTAGGCGTACACGTTGAGGGTCTCCACCTCGTTGAACGAACCGCCGCCGCGGCCCTTGGTGGCGTAGAGGATGTCGAAGGTCTTCAACGCGTCGATACCGCGAAGCAGGACCGCGACGATCACGGTTGGCATCAGCAGCGGCAGCGTGACGTGCCGGAAGCGCTGCCAGGCGCTGGCACCGTCGATCATCGCCGCTTCCTGCGGCTCGTCGGAGAGCGAGGTCAACCCGGCGAGCAGGATCAGCACGACCATCGGCGTCCACTGCCAGATGTCGATGAAGATGGTGGTGGGCAACGCCGTGTTCTGCCCGGCCAGCCACGGCTGCGGGCCGATGCCGATCCAGCCGAGCGCCTGGTTGGCCAGGCCGATGTTGGGGTCGAAGATGAGCCGCCACATCATGCCGACGGCGACCGGGGTGGCGACCAGTGGCAGCAGGATGGCGACCCGGACCCACCTCTCGCCCCGGAACGGACGCCACAGCAGCAGGGCGATCGCCATGCCGAGGACGACCTCGAAGAACAACGCGGCGCCGGTGAACGCCGCGGTCCGCCCGACGGCGGGCCAGAACCGGTCGGTGTCGCTGAGGACGTCGAGGTAGTTCCGGAAGCCGATGAACTCCGACTCGGCGCGGACGGATCCCGACGAGTCGGTCAGGCTGAGGTACACGGTCCAGGCGAGCGGGAAGATGATCAGCGCGGCGACGAAGGCCATGGCCGGGGCCGCGAAGAGCCACTTGCGATGGTCGTTGGCCCAACGCGCCCAGCCGGGCGTGTCGGGCATGACGGAGGCGCCGCGGGGCGCTCTGCTGGGGGCGGTTACTGCTGGCATCAGATCTCCGTGGTGGGGAGGCCGGACGGGGGTGGCGGGGCGCTTAGCCCCACCACCCCCGCGCCCGGACTTAGCGGGCCTCGTCGTCCAGGAACTTCTGGAACCCCTGGTTGGCGGTGTCAGCCGCGGCCGCGGCGTCCTTGCCGGTGATGGCGTCGACGATCGGCTGCCCGACGATCTCCCGGGCCTGCGCCACCCGCTCGACCAGCGGCCGGTCGTGGCCCACCCCGTTGGCCAGGCTCACCGTGATCGCGTCGGCCATGTCCTGCGGGTAGGTGGAGATGCCCTCCGGGTTCTCCCAGACCGAGGTGCGGGCGCCGGGGACGCCGGCCTTCTGCTGCTCCAGCGTCTGCTGCTTGCCGGCCGCCCACTCGATGAACTTCCAGGCGTTGGACTGGTTCTTCGAGGCGTCGTTGACGGCCAGGCCCCAGGAGGGGATGTTGTACGGCTTCGAGCCGGCCGGGCCGGCCGGGAACGCCGCGAACCCGACGGTCTCGGAGACCTTCGACTTGCCCGGGTCGGTGGCGTTCTTGTAGAGCGAGTTGGCCTCGGTGTAGAAGGCGGCCTGACCCTGGGTGAAGATCGCCATCGCCTCGGACCAGCTCATGTCGGTGCTGATGTTGGCCGGGCCGTGCTCGCGCAGCAGCCCGCCGTAGTAGGCGTACGCCTGCTTGGCGGCGTCGGTGCCGACCGCCGACTTGCCGGAGGCGTCGACGAAGTCGCCACCGAAGCTGAACAGGAAGCTGGAGAACTGGGTGACGGCGGCGGCCTTGCCGGTCCGCGACACGAAGCCCGCCACACCCGGGTTGTCCGCCTGGATCTTCGCCGCCTGGGCCTTCAGCTCGTCGAGCGTCTTCGGCGGGGCGGTGAAGCCGGACTTCTCCAGCAGGTCCTTGCGGTAGTAGAGAACCTGCTGCTCGGTGATGATCGGGATACCGACCACCTTGTCGTCGTACGTGGTGGCGCTCACCGGCGCGGCCTGGAAGTCGCCGAAGTCGAAGTCGGCGCTGTCCTTGGCCTT
Organism: Micromonospora sp. NPDC051296; assembly: GCF_040682255.1. Classification (NCBI taxonomy): domain Bacteria; kingdom Bacillati; phylum Actinomycetota; class Actinomycetes; order Micromonosporales; family Micromonosporaceae; genus Micromonospora; species Micromonospora sp. NPDC051296. The sequence continues at coordinate 2,673 of NZ_JBFBAO010000409.1, forward strand.
GTCGGTCAGGTCGGCCAGGTACTTGTTCTTGGCGAACAGCCGCCCTTCCTGAAGGGGGCGGTACATCATCACGTCGATGTCGCCGGAGCCGGCGTTGAGCTTGACGTTGTACTGGTCCGACAGCTGGTCCTCGCCGAGCTGGGTGACCTCGACCTTGAGACCGGTCTGCTTCTCGAACTCCGGCAGAGCCTTCCGGATGTTCTCGGTCCAGACGTGGTTGACCAGCGTCACCCGCACGGTGTTCGAGCTGCCGCTGTCGTCACCACCGCCGCCACAGGCGGACAGGGTCATGGCGGCCACCACCGCCAGAGATGTACCGATTATCGATCGACGTCCCACGTCCGTCTCTCCTTACTGTCCTGGCCGCCGCCCTCGGGGGATGGACGCGACCTCGGCCTGTTACATCCGCTTAACGTCCGGATGCTAGGCCGAAAAAGCAGACTTATACAAGGGGTAGACCTAACTGATATGATCCGACGCGTGAATCCGCCCTCCCCCGGGGTTGCACCCGCCCAGTCCGCCCCCGCCGAGGCCGGGCTGCACGGCCGCGTCCTCGACCACCTCGGCACCGCCATCTGCGGCGGCGATCTGACCGCCGGCGCCGTGCTCAACATCGACGACCTGGTCGATCGCTACGCGGTGTCCCGCTCGGTGATCCGCGAGGTCCTCCGGGTGCTCGCGTCGATGGGATTCATCGAGACCCGCCGGCGGGTCGGCGTCATGATCCGTCCGGCCAACGACTGGAACGTCTTCGACCCCCAGGTGATCCGCTGGCGGCTGGCCTCGACCGGCCGGATCGCCCAGATCCGCTCGATCACCGAGCTGCGCACCGCCGTGGAACCGCATGCCGCGCTGCTCGCCGCCCAGCGGGTCGACCACGACGAGGCGAGCGATCTGGTCGGCCTCGCCGCCAAGATGTGGGCCGCCGGCAAGGCCGGCGACGAGGAACGCTTCCTCGCCCTCGACATCGAGTTCCACCAGCGGGTGCTCCGCGCCTCCGGCAACGAGATGTTCGTCAAGCTGCAGACGCTGGTCGCCGAGGTGCTCATCGGCCGGCACCACTATCACCTCATGCCGCACCACCCGCACGAGCAGGCACTCCAGTTGCACGCGGACGTCGCCCAGTCGATCCAGCGGGGCGACGGGGAAAGCGCGCGCCGAGCCATGGTGCAGATCATGGAACACGCGTTCGAAGAGATGTCCTCGATCTGGGAGCAGGAGCACACCACGGAGCCGCATCCGGCCTGATCGGCACCGCAGCGGGTCCGAAAACGATCAGGGCCCGCTCGGCGGGCCCTGATCACGCGCAGTCCGGCCGGGCGCGCGCCGGCCCGGCAGCTGGTCCCTACACCGACACGATCGGCGTGTCGACGAGGTGTTCGGCGATAAACCAGGTCTGCAGTTCGTTGGTCCGGATGACGTTCGAGACCAGCATGTCGTTACTGCCGTCGTCGCCCATCTCGACCACCCGGGCCGCGGCGTCGTGCGCGTCGGTGAGGATCGTCTCGTGCGCCTCCAGCAGGCGCGACAGCATCGCCGGCACCTCCTCGGCGCCGTCGGGCGGGCGCGGCACCCGGGTCAGCTCGGCCACGTGCCGCGGGTCGCCCACGGCGATCCCGCCCAGCGTCTGGATCCGCTCGGCGACCATGTCGACCAGTTCCAGCTGTTCGTCCGCGTGCTTGTCGAGCAGCAGGTGAAGTTGGTAGAAGGTCGGCCCCCGCATCAGCCAGTGGTGTTTCTTGTACAGCGAGTGCAGGATGCGGGTGTCGGCGAGGACCCGGTTCAGCCGCTCGCACGAGTACATCCGCGTGTCGTACGAGAGGGCGACCGGCAGCTGCCGGACGGTGCCGAACGCCTGGATCTCGCGGCCGTGCTGATGCAGCCGCGGCTGGCTGTCCGACCGCTGCTTCTGCTGGGTCATGCTGTCCTCCTGGGGTGTCGGTGAATGCTCTGGGCGGCGGCCCGGACCGCATCCGCTCGGGCGGCGGCTCGTCAGGTGGCGGCCCGGCCCGGCCCGGCGGCGGTGCGGCCCTGCTCGGCGAGGATCCCGGTCGCCTGTCCGACCTCGATCAGGTAGCCGTCCGGGTCCCGCAGGTAGCAGCGGATCTCCACGCCGTGGTCCTTGGGCTCGGTCAGGAACTCCCCGCCGCGCGCCCGCCACTGGTCGTAGACCGCGTGCACGTCGGTGACCCGGATGTTGATCGCGCCGCTGAGCGTGTCCGGGTCCGGCGGCGCCAGGGCCCGTACGGTCGGCTTGTCGTCGGTGGGGCCGCCCTCGTTGTTGATCACGATGTAGCTGTTGTGGAAGCGCAGGATCGCCGGCTGGCGTTCGCGCACCACGGTCGCGCCCAGCACCTGCCGGTAAAAGTCCCGCGAGCGGCCCACGTCCCGCACGATCAGCAGATGGGTGAGCACCATCCCGCCCGCTGGCTGGAAGTAGTCCGGCGCCTCGTCGATCATCCCCGCCTCCCGAAGTCGAAAGCCGGGGCGTACCCGCTGACGGCGTCCGCACACCCGCGGCGGGTAGCCCCCAGTGCGGTGCCCGCCTCGCCGCGTCAGGCCGGCCGGGCCGATAGGAGGGGTGACGTTGTGGTTTCCGCCAGCGACACTGGCAGGGTGAGCTACCACGATCCGTACCAGCAGCACCATGGCGTGCCGGCCGACCTGCCGGTCCCGGCCCAGTACGGCCCGCCGCCGGCCTACTACCCACCTGCCGTCGTGGTCGCGCCGCCCAAGTCGACCGGCGCCGCGGTGGCGCTGGAGCTGATCCTCGGGCTCTTCGGCATCTTCGGCGTGGGCAACATCTACGCCGGCCGGATCGTCACCGGCGTGGTCCTCATGGTCTCGTTCTGGGTGCTGTTCTGGATCAACTTCTTCCTCGTCTTCCTCGTCGTGGGCCTCGTGACCATGCCCCTGACCTGGCTCGCCTATCTGGCCGGCGGTGCGCTGTCCGCGGCCCGCGGCGTCGACCAGTACAACCTGCGCGCCATCGGCGCCTGAGCTCCACCGGCCCGCTCGGCCGACCACGGTCAACCGGTTCCCGCGCGGCGAGTTCGACAGGCTGGGCGGTC
>NZ_JBFBAO010000410.1:0-5698 GCF_040682255.1 Micromonospora sp. NPDC051296
GCCCTTGTCCCACTGGCCGCCGCGTTCGAGTTGGAACTCGCGTTCGGAGAGGTCGTTGGAGATCGCGTAGCCCGCGACACAGGCGAACCCAGGTCCTCGAAGAACTCGTAGTTGGCGCCGGTGTAGTCCTTCCACTGCTCCGGGACGTCGTCCTCGTAGAAGATCGCCTCAACCGGGCAGACAGGCTCACAGGCACCACAGTCGACGCACTCGTCGGGGTGGATGTAGAGCATCCGGTTGCCCTCGTAAATGCAGTCGACCGGGCATTCCTCGATGCATGCCTTGTCGAGCACATCCACGCACGGCTCGGCGATGATGTAGGTCACCGGTCTTCTCCTCCGCAAGACTCGCCGCGATCACCCGCGACGGTAAGAGCCTAGTATCTCGCCGGGGAGGAGGTCGATCGTGCTCCGAGAGCAGGACGTGGGACACCGGATCGTGGTCCGGCGGGTGGTGGGAAATCGCGGCGGCCGCCCGGTGTACTCCGACGCCCTCGGCGAGTTGGTCGAGCTGACCGAGACCCACCTCACGCTGGCCACCCGGCAGGGACGGCTGCGCGTCCCGATGGCCGAGGTGCACCGGGCCAAGCGGGTCCCCGCCGCCCGGCGGCCGACCGCCGCCGCGGTGGTCGAGCTGGAACTCGCCGCCGACGAGGCGTGGCCGGCGCCCACCCGCGCCCGCCTCGGCGACTGGCTGCTGCGCGCCGCCGACGGCTGGACCGGCCGGGCCAACTCGGCCCTGCCGGTCGGCGACCCGGACCGGCCGCTCCCCTCCGCGCTGGACGCCGTCGAGCGCTGGTACGCCGACCGGGGCCAGCCGGCGTTGGTCAACACGCCGCTGCCGCTGGCCGCGCCGGTCGGCGCCGAGCTCGACCTGCGAAGCTGGGGCAGCCGCCCGCCGGTGCTGGTACAGATCGCCCCGCTCACCGCGCTGACCGGGTCCCGACCGGCGCTGGGTGCGGGGGCGGAGCCGGCTGCCAGGTTTGTGGTCGAGCTGGCGGCTGCGCCGTCGGCGGACTGGCTCGAGGTGGCGGCCGGCCGCAAGGGCGGGCTGCCGGACGCCGCTCGGCACGTGCTCACCGCCGTGGACCAGGTCCGCTTCGCCCACGTGTACGCCGACGGCGCGCTCGTCGCGGTCGGCCGCGGGACGGTGACCGGCCGGGGGCGCTGGCTCGGGTTGTGCCTGATCGAGGTGCTGCCCGCCGCGCGCCGGCAGGGACTGGCCGCCCGGCTTATCCGGGCGCTCGCCGACTGGGCCGCCGAGGCCGGGGCGACCGACGCGTTCCTCCAGGTGGAGCAGAGCAACGCCGCCGCAGTCGCGCTCTACCGCAAGCTGGGTTTCACCACCCACCACACCTATCTGACCCGCGTCGCGCCGCACTGACCCGTCGGCACCGAGGCCGAGACGGACCGACGCAGGCCAACGCGAACCGTGCCCCGAACGGGCGGCGTCAGCGGCGGACGATCCGGCGGGGCTTGGCCGCGCTGGTCTCGGCGTACCGCTTGAGGCTCCGCGAGCGGTAGTCGCGGCCCAACGCGGTGAGCACCAGGTAGCCCAGGAACACCCCGGCGGTGGTCGCCACGAGGTAGAGCGCGATCTGCGCGAAGAAGGTGGCGCTACCGCCGGCGAACGGGTTGTTGCCGATGACCAGCGGCCCGATCAGCACGGTCAATCCCAGCGCGATGCCGATCGCGGTGGCGACCTCACCGGCCCATCGGGCGACCGGGCGCTGCCGGCCCCAGGCAAAGGCGACCCCGGCCAGGATCAGCCCGATCGCCACGAACATCCCGAGCGACACCCGTGCCTCAGCGGTGTCGTCACCGTCGAAGCCGAACCGGATGACCAGCCGGGCGACCACGTTGACCGCGAACAGCGCGACCACGAGTACCCCGACCGCGCGCCACCGCTCCCCCATCGCACGCCTCCCGCCGTACCGCCCGCCCCGATGGCGGGCCTCCTGGCAGGAATGTCTACCACCCGTAGCCGGGCGTCGTCAGTACCGGCCGGGAACCGACGGCAGGGCCACGATCGAGCGGAACGCCATCACCGCGAAGGTCATCGCACCGGCCACCACCAGGGTGAGCCCCACCCAGTTGCCGACGAGCAGCACGTCGCCCTCGGTGGTCCGGTCGGCGGCGGCCACCATAATCACCACCCATGGCAGCGCCGGCAGTGCCACCGCCCAGCGGCGTCCGACCGCCTCGATGGCGAACCAGCTCAACGCGATGTTCGCGACCACGGCCACCAGCACCGCCGCCCCGACCAGGTAGCCGCCGAGGCGCAGCGGGGCGAGCAGCAACTCCAGCACCGCCGTCGCCGCTCCGGCGACGAACGCGACCAGCCCGCCGGCCACCCGCAACCCGACGTCGACGGGCCGCCGCCACGCCCGCGCGGGCGGCGGCGGATCCTGCTCCTGCGGGGCGACCGACATCGCGGCGGGCAGGGTCACCGGTGACCGGCCGAGCTGACCGGCGCGCGATCTGGGCCGACGGCGACGTCCAGCCCGGCGAACAGGTCCGACTCCCAGCCGTACGGGCCGCCGCCCGGCCCCTTCGTCCCCACCGCGAGGGTGAAGTACTCCACGCCCATGAACTCGGCGCCGAAGTTGCCGGCGATCGAGTAGAGCCAGGAGGTGGCGGGGATCTGGGTGGCGTGCGCCCGCATCGCCGCCTCCTTGGCGAGGTGCTGGTCGGTGGCGTCGATCCGCGCCGCGATCTCCTTGTCCGGCGTGCAGAAGGGCAGCTCGGTCGCGTCGGAGATGCCGGCGAAGGGGTTGTCCGACGCCTCCTCGAAGTGCGTCATGCCCGCTTCCAGGACACTCTGCGGCATCGCCGTCCAGTAGACCTTTGCCGGGGCGAGACCCTCGCGGGCGGCCATCTCGACGGCCCGCATCGTCACCCGGTGTGCCTGGATGTGGTCGGGGTGGCCGTAGAAGCCGTTGTCGTCGTAGGTGATCACCACCTGCGGGCGTACCTCCCGGATGACCTCCAGCAGGTACCCGGCGGCCTCGTCCAGGTCCGCCCGCCAGAACGCCCGGGGGTGCCCGTTGGTCGGCAGGCCCATCATGCCCGAGTCGCGGTAGCGCCCCGCGCCGCCGAGGAAACGGTGATCGGTGACGCCGAGCTCGGCGCAGGCCGCGGCCAGTTCGGCGATCCGGTACCCGCCGAGCTGGTCGGCCTCGGCGGCGGCGAGACCGGCCAGCTCCGGTACGTGGATCTCGCCCTCCTCGCCCAGTGTGCAGGTAACCAGGGTGACGTGGGCACCGGTGGCCGCGTAGTGGGCCATGGTCGAGCCGGTGCCGATGGACTCGTCGTCGGGGTGCGCGTGGACCAGCAGCAGGCGGCGGTCAGGCAGCGTCGTCACGACGGTCACTCTAACCGGCAGTTCTTCCGTACCGGCCCCGACGCGTCCGCCCAGGTCGGTCACATCGCACTCGGCACCGGCCTACGATCTGGCCTGTGGACTTTCCCGAGCTGGCCGCCCGCACCCGCCGGTTCAGCCACGGGGCGCCGCGCGCCGTCTCCGTGGCCGACGACGGTGCCCGGGTGGTCTTCCTGCGCTCCGCCGGACCGGAGGACCCGGCCGACGCGCTCTGGCTGCTGGATGTCGCGACCGGCGAGGAGCGGCTGGTCGCCTGCCCGGCCACCCTGCTCGGCGCGGACGCCGACCCCGGCGCGCTCAGCCCCGGGGAACGGGCCCGCCGCGAGCGGCTGCGGCTGAGCGCCTCGGGCATCGGCTCGTACGCCCTCGACGGCGCCGGTCGGGTGGCGGTGTTCGCGCTGGCCGGCCGGCTGTTCCGGGCCGACCTGGTGCACGGTGACGTGATCGAGGTGCCCGCCGCCGGGCCGGTGCTGGATCCCCGCCCCGACCCGACCGGCCAACGGCTGGCGTACGTGACCGACGTCGCCGAGGGGGTACGCCGGGGCCAGCTGCGGGTGGTGGGCATCGACGGCACCGACACGATCCTCGCCGGCGAGGACGCCGGGGTGGTCTGGGGGCTGGCCGAGCACATCGCGGCGGAGGAGTTCGGGCGGCACCGCGGGTACTGGTGGGCGCCGGACGGGCGGTCGGTGCTGGCCGCCCGGGTCGACGAGTCCCGGCTGCCCCGCTGGCACCTGCACGACCCGGCGCAGCCGGCGAGCCCGCCGGCCAGCGTCGCGTACCCGGTGTCGGGCGGGCCGAACGCGGAGGTCAGCCTGCACCTGCTCGACCTCGACGGCGGCTGGGTCGACGTGCACTGGGACCGGGAGACCTATCCGTACCTGACCTCGGTGCACTGGGCCGAGGGCGCCCCGCTGATCACCGTGCTGCGTCGCTCGCAGCAGCACGGGCTGGTGCTCGCCGTCGACCCGCGCACCGGGGAGACCCAGGTGCACGCGGAACTGGCCGACCCGCGCTGGGTGGAGCCGATCCCGGGTACGCCCGCGCACCTGCCCGACGGGCGGGTGCTGGTCGGCGGCGAGCTGGCCCACGACGGGTACGACGCGCGCTGCCTGTTTGCCGACGGCACCCTGCTCACCCCGCCCTCGCTGTACGTACGCCGGGTGGTCGGCCGGCTGGCCGCCGGCACCGGCCCGGCGGACCTGCTGGTGGAGGCCAGCGACGGCGAGCCGAGCGAGCAGCACCTGTTCCGGGTGCGGACCAGCATCGGCGGTGGCGTCGACGCCCGCCGGCTCACCACCGACCCGGGCTGGCACGCCGCCGCGGTCGGCGGTGACGTGCTGGTCGTCGGTAGCGCCTCGCTGGACCACGCGGGCATCCGGTGGACGGTGCGGCAGGGCGACCGCGAGGTGGGCCCGCTGCGCTCGCTGGCCGCCACCCCGGGGTACTCCCCACTGCCGCTGCTGGAACGGGTGACCGACCGGCGGCTGCCCTCGGCCGTGCTCTACCCGGACAACCACGTCACCGGCCGGCGGCTGCCGGTGCTGCTGGACGTCTACGGCGGGCCGGGCCACCAGGAGGTGCTCGCCGCGCGGTCGGCCTGGCTGGAGCGGCAGTGGTGGGCCGACGCCGGCTTCGCGGTGGTGGTGGTCGACAACCGGGGTACGCCGGGCGTCGCCCCGTCCTTCGAGAAGGCGATCCACCGGCGGGTGGCCGACGTGATCCTGCAGGACCAGGTGGAGGCGCTCACCGCGCTCGCCGACAAGCACCCGGACCTGGACCTCGGCCGGGTCGGGGTGCGGGGCTGGTCGTTCGGCGGGTGGCTGGCCGGGCTGGCGGTGCTGCGCCATCCGGAGCTGTTCCGGTGCGGGATCGCCGGGGCGCCGGTCACCGACTGGGCCCTGTACGACACCGCGTACACCGAGCGCTATCTCGGCCTGCCGGACGACGGCATGGACGTGTACGCGCACCACTCGCTGGTGGAGCTGGCCGCCGAGCCGGTCACCGACCCGGCGCAGGCCCGGCCGCTGCTGCTGGTGCACGGCATGGTCGACGACAACGTGGTGGCGGCGCACACGCTACGGCTGTCGGCGGCGCTGCTGGCCACCGGCCGGCCGCACTCGGTGCTCCCGCTGACCGGCGCCACCCATATGGCCGCCGGTGGCCTCGCCGAACGCCTCCTCCGCCTGGAACTGGACTTCCTCCGCACCCACCTGATGTAAGGAAGGGCCCCCTTTTAACAGCGGCTGGGCGGATTCGAGGGCGTCGGGGTCACCTCGCCGGCACCGGCGGAGCCCCGGAGCGCGCCGTTTCCGCC
>NZ_JBFBAO010000411.1:0-5688 GCF_040682255.1 Micromonospora sp. NPDC051296
CATGGGTGAGGGTGGCGCCGAACGCCTGCTGGATGAGGCGCCGGTTGTTCTTCGCCGCGCTGAAGTTGAAGTCGTCCTCCGCGCTCACGCCGACCATCGGGATTGACGTCGGGGAGAGGAAGAACTGCGCTAGGCCGTTGCTGCGGAAGAACTGCGTCGGCCCGATAGGGCGTCCCAGGAAGAAGTCGTCGTTGAAGTAGATGAAATGCTCGGCCATGCCGTCGATCTGGTGCAGTTGCGATTCGATGGCGTGCGAGTTGAAGGTTGGCAGCGCCCCCCGGTAGCCGAACAGCTCCCGGTGGTCCACAACGGTGATCTGCGGATGGTCGGTGTCCAGCCAGGCCGGGGTCTGCCCGGCGGTGACCAGGTAGATGTTGCGCACCCATGGCGCGTACATGTCGATGGAGCGCAGTGAGTAGCGCAACTCTGCGCGGTCCCGGAATCGCGCGATGCTCTCCGCCGCGTCGACCGGAGTCCGACCCGATTCCGCGAGGGTGCTGTTCTTACTCGCCAGCCACGCCGGATCGGCACCGTCAACCCAGGTGTAGACCACGTCGATGGGGAAGTCCACATCGGACACGAGCCGGCGGGTGAACGGTTCGGTGGTGGGATGTTGCCGGTCCCGGATGGTGACGGTCGCCGGCACCATCGCCGCGGCCGGCATGGTGTCACCCAAAAGGGTGCGGCGGGTTGCGGTGAGTGTGTCGCCGTCGGGCGTGGGCACCCAGAATTCGACATCGCAGCCGAGGGCGGGGCCGTAGCGCAGGGTTCGGGACGTCGAAACAACGGGCCGGAACACCCGCAGGCCGACCGCGTCAGCGGCCCGGGGCTCGTCGGCCAGGCAAGCTGCCAGCGTCACCGAGGTCACCTTGGCGCCGGCGGCCAGGGTCTCGGCGTAGAAGGGCGCCGCGGCGAAGTCGGTAGCGAAGGCGGCCAGCACCGCCTCCTGGTGCTCCAGCGAGACAACGACGCGATGCCGCACGCCCGGATCCCGAGCGATCCAGTACGGGATGTCGCGCTGTTCGAGTACATCGACCACAGCCGTGAGGTTCGCGTGCGCCACATCGGCGGGGATCAGGTCATCGCGGACGGTGCTCAGCCGGCCACCGCTGCGTACCAGCCCGGGCACCGCTTGGTCGATCTGCTGCTCACGCGACTCCAGGTCAAGGCCGGTAGCGACGTGGCCGGGACGGGGGGCGGCGGGTGCGAAGCCGGATCCACCGGCTCGCGCCAGCCATGTCGCGAGTCGGTCGGCGCGGGCCTGCTCGCTATTGGGGTGCTCGGCGATCAGCTCGGCGAAGAGGTTCTCCCACCGCTGCATGATCGGACCGATGCGGTAGCGCTCGGCGGCGACGAGAGCGTTGGCCCCGAATTTGCGGCGTAGCTCGTCGTCGGCGATGAGCCGGATCAGCGCCTGCGCGAGCTGGTCCTCGTCGCCAGAGCTGACCAGTAGGCCGTCAATACCATGAGTGATGATCTCGGCTGGCCCGGTCTGGATGTCGTAGCTCACCGCGGGGACACCCGCAGCGAATGCCTCCAGCAGCACCAGCGGCAGCGCCTCGCCGTCCCGTGAGGAGAGCATCGCGATGCTCGCCTTCGCCCACTCCTCGGTCATCCGATCGGTCGCGCCGACCAACTGCACGTTGTCGTGCAGGCCAAGGTCGGCGGCGAGCCGGCGCATGTCCGACAACAGGGGACCGTCGCCGTAGACACGCAGGGTCCAGTCCGGGTGCGCGGCGGCTACCTTGCCGAAAGCGCGGATCGCGTGGTCGATCCGCTTCTCGGGCACCATCCGCCCGGCGATGGCCACCACCCGGTTACGGACGTCGGAGCGGGGTCGGAAGCCGTCGGGAATGCTGTTGGGGATGACCTCCAGCCGGGGGCGGGATGCGCCGAAGGTGTCGACAAACCAGTCTTTGGTCCGGTCGGTGAGAACCACCAGGGCGTCCAGCCGCGGAGTCATCTGGAACAGTGGCCGGCCGGTCCCGCCGCGTAGCTGCGACGGCCGGTGCTCCTGGTGCACCGTCACTACTCCGGGAGGCGCCAGCGTGGTTGCCAGGGACATCAACGCGGGTGATGACGAGACCAGGACGTCGGCGTCAAGTGATCGCAAGGCCCGCTCGACTTCCAGGTCGGCCAAACGGTTGAACTGCCTCTCCCACTGTCGGGGGATCAGCTGGCTGCTGCTGCGGGCCAGGGCGTCGTAGGTGGCGTCGTCAACCGGCGTGGGCCGCTGCGGTCGGGGATTGGGCCCGGTCAGGTCGACCAGGTAACGCCGGCGCACCCGCTCGTCAATGGAGAAGAAGCTCGTCTCGCTGGTGCGAAACACGCTGATCACTTCGACGTCATGCCGCCGGGCCAGGTAGTCAGCCTGGGTCAAAATGGCCCGTTCGGTGCCGCCGAGCGCGTCGGCCGTGTTCAGGAGGAAGGTGATCTTCATGTTGGTGCCCCCGTGTAGTGCAGGCAGGCGACGGCCAGGTTGCCGGCCTTGGTGTAGTAGGGCCGGTATCCCACGAAGCGTCGGTCGTCGATCGTCACGGCGGTCCGGCTGACCCGCAGGACGGTCCGTGGATCCCGAAGATCGTGCAGGAACCGGCCGAGGCGGATCATGCGAGCGGGGGAGGTGCGTACCCATGCCTCCCAGATCACCTCGGCACCGGGCGGACCGGACGCCAGATCGGCCAGGGGCACGACGAACTCGAAGCGCCCATCGACCGGGTCGATCGGCACCACCAGATCCGAGCCGCCACCGCGCGAAGTGAAGACCACCGCCGGGTCTTCCAGCGATCGGACGCCGATGAACCGTGCCTGGATACGAGCCTCGGTGCGTGCGGTCTCCAGCCGGATCACCTCAGCCCGGGCCTTGGGGCCCACCACCGTGAGCTGGGCCAGTCCGTGGTTGCCGCAGCCCGGCTCGTACCGCCAGCCGGAAACCGGATGTAGCGGGGCTGCCACGGTCGGCCCGTCGTGCTCCTCTACCTCGGTGGTGCGCAGCGCGAGTCGCCGCTCACCCGCCTCGTCCGACACCGCGAGCGCCAGCGACCAGATGCCCTTGCCGAGGGAGATTTCTTCGGCACCGTCCCCGAATGCGGCCCGAGCCGTCACCGAGACCGTGTCGCCGCCCGAATCGCTTGTTGCCGGGCACTCCACCTGACGATTGCCCTGGATGAAGAGCAGGGTCGCCCGTTTCGGGGCGCGACCGGCGGCGGTGGGTAGCAGGGCGTGCAGGTGCAGGGTCCGCCCGTCGAGCACGCCGAAGTACTCGCAGATGGCTCGGGGCAGTTCGGCGACGGGATCGCGGCGCAGGTGGTTGGTCCGTCGGGTGAGTCGATCCGCCACCAAGCCCACCCGGCGGCGGGCACCGTAGACCACCTGAAGCAGTCGCAGTGGGGGCTGGGCCGACCGTCGACGGTCGCTCGGGCTCATCCGACCGGCTCGCGGCCGTTGATGGCAGCGCTGGCCTGGTGGCCTTCGCGGGGCGGCCGGATCGGGCTGATCGTGGCCTCCAACGGCAGGCTTGACGCGGCGAGCGCAGTCGCCGTTTGACGGGCCCGCTCCGCCTCGACGTCGGCGGGAAGCTCGAACGGCGCGCGGAACGGGAAGTACGCCGACAGGAACTCGGTCAGCATCGCGTGCTGTTCGGGGAGTGAGACCTCCGCCGAGTCAGTGTCGTTGAGGCAGAAGGCGTCGCGATCGCGACGGCCAAGGAGCCTCGCCAACTGGACCGGTGTGGACGGATGAGCCAGGTCGGCGTAGGTGTACGCGATGGACCCGGGTGCCGCCTTGCCCGACAGGAACGACCAGTAGTGCTGCAAGGACGACGGGATGGACAGGTCGGCAGGGTGCCGGAACTGGTGCTCGGCGGTGCCGAGCACGTCTTCGGTGAGCTGCCGCTCGATGTCCTCCAGGACGCTCTTGCGGAGCGGGTACGGTACGTGGCGCATCTTCTGCGTGATCATGCGCCCGAACCGGTCTTGGATGTGTCGTCGGTTGTTCTTCCCCGCGGCGGTCACCGGGGCGTCGTAGATCGTCGGCGGCCCGACATCGAGCTGCGCCGGGGAGGGGAAGAACTTGGCGAGCCCGTTGGCGTGGAAGAACTTGGTCGGCAACAGGGGACGGCCGAAGAACATGTCGTCGTTGACGTAGATGAAGTGCTCACTGAGGCCCGCGATGCGGTGCAGGCGGGACTCGATGGCGTGTGAGTTGAAGGTGGGCAGTCGGCCCGTTCCGGCGAAGATGTCACGGTGCCGAACCACCTTGATCATGGGGTGGGCCACGTCCAGCCAGGGCGGAATCTGGTCGTCCGTGACCAGGTAGATCATCCGGATCCAGGGCATGAAGGCCACCAGCGAACGCAACGAGTAGCGCAGCTCGTCCCGGCTGACAAAGCGGGACGGGTTGGCGGCGACGCCGTTGATCTCGGTATCCGACTGTCCCAGCAGTGCCAGGTTCTTCCGTTGCTGCCAGTCGCTGTCGTTCCCGTCCACCCAGGTGTAGACGGCATCGATCGGGAAGGTGACGTGCTCGTACCCGAGGTTCGCGAACTCCGCCCGGCTCCGGTGAACGCCCGGCTCACCACACTCGGGCGCGAGCCGAGTCAGCCGCGAGGCCGGCACGGCGACGGACTGGCCCTGCGCGGGTAGGGAACTCGCGACCTGGTTGCCCCGCGGTGCGACCGTTTCGGTAATGGGCGTGCCGCCTGGCGTCACCACCTGCCAGAACTCGACCTCTGAGGCAAAGCCGCTACCGTAGACCGTGGTGCCACCGGCGTCGGACACGGAGTGGAAGACCTGGACGATGGCGGAATGCTGCTTGGCGCTGACGCGCTTGCCCGCCGCGTTGACCAGGCGCACAGTGACCTGCGGTTGTCCGGCGAGTTGCCGGAGCGCCCGGAGTGCCTCGCCCTTGCGCGCGAGGGGCACGGCGACCGCGCTCCGCATGTCGTTGGCGTGGCGGACGCAGAAGTATTCGATGCCAGCACCGTCGAGCGCCTGGGTCACCAGGTCAAGGTTGCGCTTCCACTGCCCAAGGGGAGACGCCTGGTCGACCACCTCGGCGCCCACCCGGCTGCCGTGGTCACGGACCCGGTGCACCCGGCCGATGGGCGTCTGAGCCCGTCGTGGTGCCAGCCTGGTCAGTCGACGGACAAGCCACAGCTGCCGCTGGGGCGGGAGAAGTTGGACGAGCTGGAGCCGATAGCGCCTCGGTAGCGCCCGGTAGAAACGTACCGCGATCATGGTCGATCCGATTCTCGCGCTGACGAGCTGCGCGGACCAGGATGCCAAAGAAGGCCAGAAGTCAAGCCGATATCCCCACGTGTGTGTCACCCCGGGAGTGCCGGGAAGTGCCCGATTTGTCGACCCACGGAAGCCCGTCAGCCTAGGCATACCGTGGCCGGACGGCCCGGCGCGCGACGTGTGGCAATGTACCAGTCTGGTACAGCGGGAGGATACTTGCCATTCGTCTATGCGCCTCCGTCTGTTTGGTTTAATCGGACGATCTGCGCAATGGTCCATTTTCCGATATGAGAGAATCTGGATCTCGGCTGTCTCAATTGTGTGTTGGGTCGGCGCTCAGCTTCCGCACATGACGGTGACGGCCGGCCCGCCTCGGTGGTCAACCAGTTGGTCAACCTGGGCTGGGAATACCGCTGGTCGAGCGGGCTGCCGGTGGCGACGGGTACGCCCC
>NZ_JBFBAO010000412.1:0-5679 GCF_040682255.1 Micromonospora sp. NPDC051296
GGCGGCCTTGTAGGGCCGCACGCGACCAGCGCACTCCTGCGGATGTGGCGCTGGGAATTTCCGTGGGTCCCGGCGTCGCTGACGGGCGGGTTTCGGCTTGAGCGTAACCGATTGCCCAGGCCGAGCCCGGGCGAGGTTTCCCGTTTGTCCTTTCTGCCCCTGATCGCGGCTCAGGTTTTAACGTCGCGGAAACCGTGGCACCCGCGTCGGCCGATTGGTCTGGCACGATCGGTGGGTGTTTCCCTCCAACTCGCCCGAGACCGGCCGCGATCCGTGGGCCAACGACCCGCTGGCGGCGGGTGGCTCGGCGCCGCGTACCGGACCGGCCGTGGAGACCGACGAGCGGCGACGCTCCGGCGGCCCACGACGCCTGCGCCGCGGTGGCTCGCCCCGGCGTCCCGAGGACGGGCCGGACGTCGACGACGACGAGGAGGAAGAGCTGGAGCCGCCGGTCGAGGTGCGCCGGCAGCTCACGCTCGCCATCGGCGGGTTCGCCGCGCTGCTCGGCCTCGGCCTGGTCCTCGCGGCACAGACCTCCGGGCCCGGGCACCGGCTGCCCTTCACCATCGTGGTGCTCACCGTGCAGGTGCTGTTCGTGCTGGCCTGGACGATGGTGACCCGTCCGCCGGCGTTGGCGGTGGTGCTCGGGGTCGGCGTGGTGACCGCGGTGGTGGCCGACACCATGGCCGTGCGGTCGGCCGAGGCCCGCCTGGGTCCGCTGTTCTTCGTCGCCATCGGCGGGGTGCTCGTCGCGGTACTCGGTCAGTTGGTCCGCCGGGTGGACCGGGTCCGGGTGACCGACTCGCTGCGGACCACCGCCACCATCGTGTTCGGGGTGGTCGCCTTCGCCACGCTCATCGTGCTCAGCCGGATCCCCGCCGGCACCCAGGCGATCGCCGTCTGCCTCACCGCGAGCGCGGTCGCGCTCACCGTCGCCCGGGTCGCCGACGCCGCCGCCGCCTGGCCGCGGCTCGCTCCCCAGGTGCCCCGGGGAGCGGCCGGCGTGGTCGGCGGAGCGATGGTCGGCACCCTGGTCAGCGCGCTGCTGGGCAGCTACCTGGTCACCCCGTTCACGCCGACCAGGGCCGCGATCATCGGCCTGGTCACGGCGGTGGTGGCCGTCCTGGCCGACCTCGCCGTGGGGTACGCCGAGGCCGGCCGGCTGATGGCGGGCGAACTGCCGCCAGTGTGGGCGGCCCGGCACGTGCAGGGTCCGCTCGGCGGCTTCGCGATGGCGGCGCCGGCCGCGTACCTGATGTGCCAGCTGGTGTTGTGACCGGCTGGTCGGGCGAGCGGCGATTGAGGAATCCGGACTCCGGGTAACACCGGTGCGCGCTGGGCGGCAATCACGTACGACAAGACAGGAGACGGCGTGGACCACGAGCACACGTACGAACAGCGACCGCGGCGACGGGGGCGCAAGGTACTGATCGGGTTCGCCGTACTGCTGCTCGTCCTCGCCGGGTTGCTCGCCATCGCCGACCGGGTGGCGGCCAGCGTCGCCGAGCGCACCATCGCCGACGAGGTCCGCAAGCAGGTGGTTCAGCAGGGCGCGCAGTCCTCGCCGCCGGAGGTCGAGGTGGGTGGCTTCCCGTTCCTCACCCAGGTGCTCGACGGCCGGTACGAGCGGATCACCATCAGGCTGCGCGACGTGCGGGGCTCGGTGCAGGGCGATGCGGTCGCGCTGCCCAGCCTGGACGTGGACGCCCGCAACGTACGGGCCTCGCTGGACACGCTCCGCTCCGGCCGGGGCGAGGTCGTGGCCGAGACGGTCAACGGCACCGGCACCATCAGCTACCAGAGCCTGGCGGCCCTGCTCGACCGGGAGGGCCTGACCCTCGGCGAGCGGGACGGGAAGCTGGCCGTCACCGCGCCGGTGGACATCCTCGGCCAGCGGCTCACGGTCACCGGCACCGCCGACATCGTCATCGGCGAGCAGGGGCAGATCTCGCTGCGCTTCGAGCAGTTGGACGCCGAAGGGCTACCCAACGCGCCGCTGGCCCGCACCCTGCTGAACAACTTCGCCCGCAGCATCTCGGTCGCCGTACCCCTGCCGGAGCTGCCGTTCCAACTGACCGTCCGCGAGGTCCGGCCGCAGCCCGAGGGTCTGACGGTGACCGCCGACGCCCGGGACGTACCGATCAACTCGGCTGGCTGACCTCGGGACCCGTGTCCCGGATGCTGGTCGGCCCGCTGGAGATAACCGGGATGGCTGGTAGGCTCGCTGACCATGGGGACGCTCCTCACCAAACGGCGCGCGGTCGACCTGTGCCGCGTGGCCACCTGCCTGTGTCGCCCCGTCATCTGACGGCGGGGCTGTAACGGGCCGCCTAGCGGCCATCGGCACTCGGGGTACGCGTACCTACATCCCGGTGCACCCCACCGGACGCCCGGCAGCGGCGCCGTCGCACGAACCCGTGATCCGTTCCTAGCTATGGGTCCCGCGCGTGGTGCGACACATCCACATCCTCGACCTCCGCGCGCTGGCTCACCATCCATCCTCACCAGGGAGTGATCTGATGAGTCGCGACACCGCACTCGTCTCGGCCGAGTGGGCCGAGAAGAACCTCGACGCCGCGGGCGTCGTCTTCGTCGAGGTCGACGAGGACACCTCGGCCTACGACACCGGCCACATCGCCGGCGCGATCAAGCTCGACTGGAAGAACGACCTGCAGGACCCGGTCCGCCGGGACTTCGTCAACAAGACCCAGTTCGAGGCGCTGCTGTCCGAGCGGGGCATCAGCAACGACGACACCGTCATCCTCTACGGCGGCAACAACAACTGGTTCGCCGCGTACGCGTACTGGTACTTCAAGCTCTACGGCCACGGCGACGTCAAGCTGCTCGACGGCGGCCGCAAGAAGTGGGAGCTGGACGCCCGGCCGCTGGTCGCCGACGCGGTGACCCGCCCGGCGACCCAGTACGTCGCCCAGGAGCCGGACACCAGCATCCGCGCCTTCCGGGACGAGGTCGTCGCCGCGATCGGCACCAAGAACCTGGTCGACGTGCGCAGCCCCGACGAGTACGCCGGCCGCCTGCTCGCCCCCGCCCACCTGCCGCAGGAGCAGGCCCAGCGCGGTGGCCACATCCCGACCGCGATCAGCGTGCCGTGGTCCAAGGCGGCCAACGAGGACGGCACCTTCAAGTCCGACGACGAGCTGCGCAAGATCTACTCCGAGGCCGGGCTGGACGACGGCAGGGAGACCATCGCTTACTGCCGGATCGGCGAGCGCTCCTCGCACACCTGGTTCGTGCTCCAGGAGCTGCTCGGCCACAGCAACGTGAAGAACTACGACGGATCCTGGACCGAGTACGGCTCGCTGGTCGGTGTGCCGGTGGCGCTCGGCGATGAGCCGGGGGAGGCCTGAGATGACCGCACCCACCGCAGCAAGCGCTGCCACCGCCGCCGGTTGCGCGGCGCCGGACCAGGCCGCACCGCTGCCCGCCAGCCTCGACCTGGAGAAGGAGACGGTCATCACCGGTGTCGTCCGCTCCGTCGAGGGCGAGGCGGTGCCCGGCGCGTACGTCCGACTGCTCGACTCGACCGGTGAGTTCACCGCCGAGGTGGTGACCTCGCCGGCCGGCCAGTTCCGGTTCTTCGCCGCGCCCGGCACCTGGACTCTGCGGGCGCTCTCCCGGTACGGCAACGGGGACACTGCCGTGACGGCCGGCCGGGGCATCAACGAGGTGACCGTCACGGTCGTCGACTGACCCACGCTCTGATCGGCCTCGTGGCCCGCGTCCCTCGTTCCGTGGGGGATACGGGCCACGAGCCGTATCCGGCCCGGTTTGCCTGTTCTCGGCTGCTGGGCGCAAAGGATTCCTTGGAATCTTGGACAGTTGTCGTTTTTCGCTGACGACAACTGTCCAAGATTGACACTCGGGCTACCGGGGGAGCGGGCGGAGGGGGTGGCGGGAGCAGCCGCCGCCGTGGTCGGGGCGGAGCAGGCAGCGCCGGCCGTAGCTCATCGGCCGGTCGCAGAAGACCTGATGGTGTACGTCCGGCGCGCCCTCCACGGAGATCGTCGTCTCGCCGAGGATCAGATCGGGCAGGAAGCCGAGCGACCGGGTGAGTGCGCGGGTGAGCACGTGCGCGGCGGCCAGGTCGGTCGCGCGTACGGTCAGGTGGACGACGAAGCGTGGCCGCTCGTCGGTGCCGGCGTCGCTCACGCCCGCGCACCGGGCGCGAACCGCGACTGCCAGTCGCGCAGCGCGCGCTTGACCCGCACGTTCTCCTCCCGGGTACGCCCCAACTCGGCGTGCAGCGCGGCCAGGTCGTCGGCGACCCGGCGCAGGAACAGGTCGACCTCGGTCGCGTCGAGCCCCCGCCGGACCAGCGCGAACTGTCGCTCCCGGATCTGGTCGGGGCGCAACGGTCGGTACGCCGCGGACCGGTAGTGCCGGCCCGGATTGCCGGCGCCCGTCGGAGCGGGGCTGTCCTTGTGCCGGCGGAAGCGCCGGAACGGGTTGCGCACGTCGACCACCTCTTCCGAGGGTGCTGGGGCGTCGGTGGGTCGGGGTGAGTCGCCGTGCCCGACCCACCCCGACCGGGGGATTGAGCCCTGCTCGTTGCCACGCGAGGAGCGCTCGCCGGCCAACTTATGCGCCTAAGGCGCATAAGTCAAGGTTGATGGGCGTCAGCTTGTCGAGATGCGGGGGTGCGTGATCGAATCGGAGGTGCCACGCGAGGAGCGACATGCCTGCTACCCCGGATTACCTGCGAATCGCCAATGGAATCATGTCGGACGTCGAGAGCGGCAAGCTCAAGCCGGGCGACAAGCTTCCGTCGATCGCCCAACTGTGCGAGCTGCACCGCGTCGGTGCGTCCACGATCCGTCAGGTCTTCATCCGGCTTGAGGCGCTCGAAGTGATCGATCGCCACCAAGGCAAAGGTGTCTTCGTCACCGACCCGAGCACCTGGCTCCGCAAGCCTTGACCTGACAAGAGATCTTGGTACGAATCGACCCCCAGAGGGGCGGTGACGTACCAAGATCTCTGGTCAGCTACTTGTCGATCAGCTTGGCGAGGTCCACGCCGGTCAGGGTGATGGTGTTGCCGGGGGCGGATACCGGGTTCCCGGCCGCATCGAGTTCGTATTTGCCCTGGAGTGGATTCAGCAGCGATGCGGGGGAGTCGGGGTAGGTCTCCAGGAACAGCAGATAGGAGCGCCCGGTCGAGATCGGCGCGCTGTCCGCATTTTCGTACCTGACCCCGTCGAGGGTGCCCCCGAGTTCCTTCACCTCGATGATGTCGCCCGGCTTGACCGATCCCTTGTGCACCTTCTCGACCGTTGCCCGGTGCACGGTGATGACCGTTGCGGTCCGGTCGTTCAACTGCTCCTGCTCCGGAACGCCCGCGTTGGGGTTGAGCTGCGGATCGGTGATGTCCGAGGCGTCGGACGGGAACTCCTTCTCGACCCGGGGCTGCCCGCCGAATCGGGCCTCGATGATCAGGGTCGCTCGTCGGGCCAGGTCGTCGGCCGTCAGATAGGAGGGATGGTCCGCCTCGTAGAGAACGGTGCTCGGCCGGGCCGGATTCAGGCCGCCGCAGCCTGCCGACAGGAGGACCGCCGCGCTGCCGATGGCCAGCGCGTTCAACATTTGCCGAGGGATACGCACGGCTACCGCCTTTCGCCGATGCTCCTTACGGATGGTAGGCGTCGACCGCGACGTGTTGAGT
>NZ_JBFBAO010000413.1:0-5676 GCF_040682255.1 Micromonospora sp. NPDC051296
GCCGGGCGGGCGTTGACGGAGCTTATCGACGGCGTACGCCAGCAGCAGACCGATCACCGGCGCGACCACCAGCGCGAGCCGGGCGGGCAGCGCGGCGTTCACCACCGGCAGGTGCCCGAGCAGGTCGAACGGCATGGGCAGGTCGGTGCGCCGGCCGTCGACCTTCGCCACCGGCCCGAAGGAGAGCAGGGCGAAGACCACCGCGACGACCCCGAGCGCCCACAGGGTCGCCCGCCGGGCCGGCTCGGCGCGCCGCCAGAGCAGCACGAAGCAGCCGACGGCGAGCAGCAGCAGCGGCAGCCCGAAGAACGAGTTCTCCTCGGTGGGGTTCGGGGCCAGCGAGGTACCCAACCCGGCCTCGCCGGCCAGCGAACGGCGCGGGTACGCGGCGTACGCCGCGATGTCCTCGGAGTGGATCACCGGGTCGAAGCCGGTGCCGTGGAACCGCTGCGGCCCGGCGAAGTGCAGCCAGAGCGGGTACGCCAGCAGCAGCCCGGCGACCACCGCGGTCACCCCGAGCCCGCGCAGGAACGACGGCAGCACGGCCCGGGCCTCGGCGCGGTTGGCGGGGTGCAGCGCCCACACGGCGACGAAGAGGCCGAGCGCCAGCGCGGTGAAGAACAGCCCCTCCGCGGCGATCGAGAAGGCGATCGCGACGAGCACGCCGAGGATCACGCCGTCGCGCAGCCAGTGCCCCGGCCGGCGCAGCGCGAACACCCGCCACACCAGCAGCGGCACCAGCCAGCCGGCGGTCCAGTTCAGGTGGGCGTTGGCGTGCGAGACCATGCCGGGGGAAAAGCCGATGAACAGCCCGCCGATCGCGGCGGCGAACGGGCTGCGGACCAGGTGCCGGGAGAGCAGCCAGTACCAGGCGAGGGCGGTGGCGGCCAGGTTGAGGGTGAGGATCACCAGGAAGGTGGCCGGCGGCCCGATCAGGTACGTCAGCGGAGCGAAGACCACCGCGTACACGGTGATCGAGGTGTTGACCGCGAGGTTGACCCCGTCCGGAACGTTGATCAGATAGGTGTAGAGCGGGTTCTCCCCGTGGCTCACCGCGTGGCCGCCGAAGGCCAGCAGCCACTCGAACAGCGCCTGGTCGCTGGAGTTGACGGTGATCGCGCGGCCGTTCGGGTCCCGCCACAGCCCGCTGGTCACCCAGACGGCGAGCGCCAGCGCGAGCAGCGCCACGATCAGGTCGGCGCGGCGGTCGCGGGTGACGCGCGGCGGTTTGGCGGGCGCGGACGCCACGGACGACGAGGTGGGCACCTAGCGGACGTTACCAACCGCACCCGGACACGCCCGGGCAGACCCGGCACGTCGCGGCCCAAGGGGAAGGGTGCGGGCCGGCCACACCAAGACATCGACGAATGTGTGAAGTCTCGCCATGTCATAGCTGTGACACATCTGCGTAACGTCGCGGCAATTATCGGTGACCCAGCTCTCAGTCCCCCAGGAGGTCTCCGTGCGCCGTACCCGCACCCTGCCCGGCCGGCTCGCCGGCATGCTGGCCGGGCTGGTCCTGGCCGCCACCGCGCTGGTGGCCGTCGCCGCTCCCGCCCAGGCCGCGTCCCTGACCCAGGTCACCGGCTTCGGCTCCAACCCCGGCAACCTCGCCATGTACGCCTACCGGCCGGACAACCTGCCGTCGGGAGCCCCGGCCGTCGTCCTGCTGCACGGCTGCACCCAGAACGCCGCCGGGTACTTCGCCAACTCCGGCTGGCAGAAGTACGCCGACCAGTGGAAGTTCACTCTGATCGTGCCGCAGCAGTCGTCCGCCAACAACTCCAGCTCCTGCTTCAACTGGTTCGAGACCGGCGACACCACCCGCGGCCAGGGCGAAGCGCTGTCCATCAAGCAGATGGTCGACCATGCCAGGTCCAGCTACGGCACGGCCGCCAACCGGGTGTACGTCAGTGGGCTGTCGGCCGGCGGCGCGATGAGCGCGGTCATGCTCGCCACCTACCCGGACGTCTTCGCCGCCGGCTCGGTCATCGCCGGCATCCCGTACCGCTGCGCCACCGGCATGGTCAACGCGTTCTCCTGCATGAGCCCGGGGGTGGACAAGACCCCGGCGCAGTGGGGCGACCTGGTCCGCAACGCCTACCCCGGCTACTCCGGCCCGCGCCCGAAGGTTGCTGTGTGGCACGGCACCGCCGACTACACGGTGGCGGTGGCGAACGCCACGGAGTCCCGTGACCAATGGACCAATGTGCTCGGCGTGGCGCAGACCCCCACCAGCACCGCGCAACTGCCGGCGGGCACCAGCCTGGAGGTGTACGGCAACGACGTGGCCCGCGTCTACCGGGTCTCCGGCATGGGCCACGGCACCCCGATCGACCCGGGCTCCGGCGCGGACCAGTGCGGCACCGTCGCGGCGTACTTCCTGGACACCATCTGCTCGGCGTACCGCGACGCGCTCTTCTTCGGCCTGGACCCCGGCGGACCGCCCCCCACCCCCACCGCGTCACCCACCCCCACCGCGTCACCCACCCCCACCGGCACCCCGACCTGCGTCACCGCCAGCAACTACGCCCACGTGAGCGCGGGCCGCGCCTACCACTCCGGCGGCTACGCCTACGCCAACGGCTCGAACCAGCGGATGGGCCTCTACAACACCTTCCACACCACCGCCCTCCGCCAGACCGCCCCCAACCACTGGATCATCGGCTGCTGACCGCTACACCCGCTGCTGTCGATCATGCAGCTGTGGTGGCCGGATGATGCCGGTAAGCCCCTTTCGCGGGGCACCACAACTGCATGATCGACGGGCTAGGGGGCCGCCGGGTTAGTTGTGGAGGGCGGCGTGGAGGGCGGTGGGGAGGTCGGGGTGGCGGAAGGTGAAGGCGGCCCGGTTGAGGACGCCGGGGAGGACGCGGGTGCTGGTGAGGGCCTCCTGGGCGAAGCCGCCCAGGGCGACCTTCAGGGCCAGGGTCGGGATCGGGATGATCGCGGGGCGGTGCAGCTGGCGGGCGAACTCCCGGGTGAACCCGGCGTTGGTGACCGGTGCCGGGCCGACCACGTTCACCGGCCCGGCCAGGTCGGCGCGGGCGAGCAGGAACGTGGTGGCGTTCAGCCAGTCGGTCATCGAGATCCACGGGATCCACTGCCGGCCGCTGCCGAGCCGGCCCGCGATGCCCAGCTTGAACGGCAGCAGTTGCGGCTTGATCAGCCCGCCGTCGCGGTGCAGCGGCAGCCCGGTGCGCAGCCGCACCACCCGCACCCCGGCGTCCTCGGCCGGCCGGGTCGCGGCCTCCCACACCCGGGCCACGTCGGCCAGGAATCCCTCGCCGGCCGGCGCGTCCTCCTCGACGACCCGATCGCCGGTGTTGCCGTACCAGCCGATCGCCGAGGCGTTCACCATTACCTCGGGCCGGTCGGCCGCGGGCAGCCCGGCGATGGTGATGGCCAGGGTGCTGGTGGTGTCCACCCGGCTGGTCCGGATCAGCTGCTTGTACCGGTCGTTCCAGCGCCGATCGCCCACCCCCGCGCCGGCCAGGTTGACCACCGCGTCCGCCTCGGCGACCAGCGCCGGGTCGAGCTGCGCCGCCGAAGGCGTCCACTGCCGTTCGTCGGGGCTGCGCGGCGCCCGTCGTACCAGCCGGGTCACCTGGTGCCCGTCGGCGACGAGCAGGTCGACCAGTCGGGTGCCGAGGAAGCCGGACGCGCCGGCCATGAGGATCCGCATGCTCATATCTTCGGGTACGCGCCACGGCCCGACCCGGTCGAGTC
Source organism: Micromonospora sp. NPDC051296 (assembly GCF_040682255.1). Taxonomy (NCBI): domain Bacteria; kingdom Bacillati; phylum Actinomycetota; class Actinomycetes; order Micromonosporales; family Micromonosporaceae; genus Micromonospora; species Micromonospora sp. NPDC051296. The sequence goes on from NZ_JBFBAO010000413.1 coordinate 3,730, forward strand.
GGTCACGCGGCGGTATCGCTCGCGCCCCGAGGTAGATCGGCCAGCAGCCGCTCCACCTCGGCGTACGCGTCGCCGGGTGGGCTCCGGCCGTCGTGCAGGAGCCGCGGGCCCTTGATCGTCTACGTCTGAGTGACACGACACGCCGCGGCGGGAGTCACTGGAATGCAGACGATCAAGGGCCCGGCCTTCGGCTAACCGCTCCGACAGATGTTCAGCCCTGGCCATGTCGATTGGACCCGGATTCGTTCAGCAGCAGCAACGGCCAAGTATTTGCTGATCTCTATTGCCTTGTGGTCGGCGCGAGTGGTACCCATTTCGGAGCAGGTTGATCACTCGGCGGTCCGGGAGGGGTGATGTGAACGGTTGGCGTCAAGGCGCGTTCTTCCAATAGAGGCCGACGCGGGAATTGGAATATGGCGTCACCGATTCAGCGCGGGCGACGTGTTATCAGCGATGCGGAGGGATCGATTTCCTCCGGGCGCGATCTCTTGTTGCAGAGAAAGGCGGACCAAGGTATGAACCATTCGCAGAACAAAGGGCTGAGCCGGCGCCGCATCCTTGGTGGAGCAGCCGGACTGGCCGCTGGGGCCGTCGCATCGGGGCTGCCAGCCGGCGCCGCGTCCGCCGCTCCTCCACAGACCCCACCCGAGCACGCCCGCTGGAACCAGCAAGCGGCACACGTGACGATCACCCGCGATGAGTGGGGGATCGCGCACGTGGTGGGAACGACCGATGCCCATGCGGTGTTCGGGATGATCTATGCGCAGGCCGAGGACGATTTCAACCGCATCGAGCGGAACTATCTGGTCAGCCTCGGCCGTCTCGCCGAGGCTGAGGGCGAGACGGCGATCTGGCAGGACCTGCGCCAGCGGCTGTTCATCGATCCCGAGGTGCTGAGGCATCTCTACGCGAGTAGCCCGGACTGGTTGCGCAAGCTGATGGACGCATGGGCAGACGGGCTCAACTACTATCTCGCGACGCACCCCGAGGTGCGTCCGCGCGTGATCACGCGATTCGAGCCGTGGATGGCGTTGAGCTTCAGCGAAGGCAGCATCGGTGGCGACATCGAGCGGGTGTCGCTCACCCAGCTCAGGGCCTTCTACGACAACAGCCCGTTCATGTTGACCGACGCGGAGCCAGAAGCGTCGTTCCGCGAGCCCTCGGGCTCGAACGGCATCGCGATCGCTCCGAGCCACACGGAGAACGGCAGAGCGCTGCTGCTGATCAACCCGCACACCAGCTTTTATTTCCGTTCCGAATTGCACATGACGAGCGGTGAAGGGCTCAACGCCTATGGCGCGACCACCTGGGGGCAGTTCTTCATCTACCAGGGCTTCAACGAGAACGTGGGCTGGATGCACACATCAGCCCCTGTCGACAATATCGACGAGTTTGCCGAGACTATCGTGACCGGGGCGGAGGGCAGCCTCTTCTACCGGTACGGCGACGAACTGCGGCCGGTGACGACGAAGACGGTCACATTGTCCTACCGCACGGCGGACGGGGGGCAGGCCCAGCGCAGCTTCACCACCTTCGCCACCCATCACGGCCCGATCGTGCGCGAGGCGTCCGGGAGATGGATCGCCTGCGCACTGATGAACAAGCCCGTCGAGGCGCTGCAGCAAAGTTTCCTGCGCACCAAGGCGCGGGACTATGCGGACTACATCGAGGTGGCGAGCCTCAAGGCCAACAGCTCGAACAGCACGTTGTTCGCGGATTCGAAGGGCAACATCGCCTTCCTGTTGCCGCAGTTCATGCCGATCCGCGACGATCGATTCAACTATCTCCAGCCCGTCGACGGCAGCAGTCCGGCGACTGACTGGCAAGGGCTGCACAGCCTCGAGAGCATTCCGCAGGCAGTGAATCCGCAAAATGGCTGGGCGTTCAACACGAACAACTGGCCCTGGACCAGCGCGGGCGCGGACAGCCCCAACGCCGCTGACTATC
>NZ_JBFBAO010000414.1:0-5666 GCF_040682255.1 Micromonospora sp. NPDC051296
CGGCGTCGACCGGGCGTAGCCGGCCGGCGGCCACCGCCCGGTCCGCGGTGCGCCGGGCCAGCGCCAGGTAGGGGGCGACCGACTCCGGCGCGGTCGCGGCCAGCCGGGCCAGGTGCCGCTCGACGGTGCCGGCGTCGCCCCGGGACACCGGGCCGGTCAGCGCGTCGTCACCGAGGCGCAACGCGTTCTCCAGGGCGGCGTGCAGCAGTGGGCCGAGCACCTTCTCAGGCTGCCCCACCCCCGCGTCGCGCAGCCGGTCGGCCGCCTCGTTGACCAGGGTCACCAGGTGGTTCGCGCCATGCGCCAGCGCCGCGTGGTAGAGCGGCCGGTCGGCTTCCCCGATCCACTCCGGCACGCCGCCAAGGTCCGCCACCAGCCGGGCGGCCAGTGGACGCAACTCGGCCGGTGCGGTCACGCCGTACGAGATGCCGGGCAACCGGCCGAGGTCGTCGGGCGTACCGGTGAAGGTCATCGCGGGGTGCAGCGCCAGCGGACGCGCGCCGGCCGCGGTGGCCGGTGCCAGCACCGCCAGGCCGTGCGCCCCGGAGGTGTGCGCGATCACCTGGCCGGGGCGCAGCGCACCGTCGGCGGCCAGCCCGGCGACCACCCCGGCGAGCGCGTCGTCCGGTACGGCGATCAGCAGCAGGTCGGTGGCCGCCCGGGCGACCGCCGCGGCCGGGCGGCGGGAGGCGGTGGGTAGCAGCAGCGCCAGCCGGGCCCGGGACGCCCCGGATACCCCGGTGGCGGCGACCACACGGTGGCCGGCGGCGACGAGCGCGGCACCCAGGGTGGCACCGACGCGGCCGGCGCCGATGACGCCGACAGTGAGCACGGGAGCGGTGGCGACCTGGGCAGACGGCACGGTCGCGGGCCGCCGACGGGCGGCCGGGTGCGGGCGCAGCGGTGCGCTCATGTCACGATCCAGTCCTCGAGATGGGTACCGGTCGAGGGCAAGTATGCGTCGCCGACATGGATCCGAAACAAGGATGTGTGAAATCGTTCACCGCTCGCGCGAGCACCCCGCGGTGGCACCCCGGACACGAGGATGACCTGATGAAGTTGCCCTGGCGGGACGCGATGGAGCAGGCTCTCTACGGGCCCGGCGGCTTCTTCGTCGCGGGCACCGGGCCGGCGGCGAACTTCCGCACCAGCGTGCACGCCTCTCCGGTCTTCGCTCGGTCCCTGCTCCGCCTCATCACGCACGTCGACACGGCCCTCAACTTCCCCGACCCGTTCGACGTGGTGGACGTGGGAGCCGGGCGCGGGGAACTTCTTCGCGCGCTGTCCGCAGGGGTCACTCTTGGGGTTTCCGGCGAGCCCACCCGCTCGGGGCCGGCTCTTGGGTCGGACACCGCGCTGGTCCCGCTGGCCCAGCGGGTACGGTTCACCGCCGTCGAACTCGCCCCACGCCCCGGGGACCTACCCGAACAGATCAACTGGGCGGAAAAAATCCCCGCCGGGATCATCGGGCTGCTGATCGCCACCGAGTGGCTCGACAACGTCCCCCTCGACCTGGCCATCCACACCCCCGAAGGCTGGCACTACCTCCTGGTGGACCCGACGTCGGGCGCGGACACGACAGGTGGCCCGGTCAGCGAAGCGGACGCCGACTGGCTGAACACCTGGTGGCCCCTGCCGACGGACAGCGCTCCCACGACAGCGCGAGCAGAGATCGGGCGGACGAGAGATGAGGCGTGGGCCGATGCGGTGGGGCACGTCGACCGGGGGCTGGCGTTGGCCGTGGACTACGGGCATCTGCGCGGGGACCGGCCGGTCGACGGGTCGCTGACCGGGTACCGGGGCGGGCGGCAGGTGCCGCCGGTGCCGGACGGATCATGTGATGTCACGGCGCACGTCGCGATGGACTCGGTCGCCTCCGCCGGTGCGCGGGTCGGCCGGTGCGCGTACTTCCTGGGGTCGCAGCGGGAGGGGCTGCGGGCGCTCGGGGCCGACGGCGGGCGACCACCGCTGAGCCTGGCCGCCCGCGACCCGGCCGAATACGTGCGGGCGCTCGCCGAGGCGTCGGCGGTGGCCGAACTGACCGACCCGGCCGGGCTGGGTGGGCACTGGTGGCTGTGGCAGCCGGTCGGCCTGCCCGCCGACCGGCTGCCACTTCCGGCGTGATGTTCATGGCACGATGGCGGGCATGACCACGGGCGACCTGCGTGAGCTGACCGTCGGTACCGGCGCCGGGCTGGTGGCGGGCACCGGCGGGGAGCAGCTCGGCACGGACATGGTGCTCAACATCGGTCCACAGCATCCCTCCACGCACGGCGTGCTGCGGCTCAAGCTCGTCCTCGACGGCGAGCGGGTGTTGGCCGCCGAACCGGTCGTCGGCTACATGCACCGGGGCGCGGAGAAGCTGTTCGAGGTACGCGACTACCGGCAGATCATCGTGCTGGCCAACCGGCACGACTGGCTCTCGGCGTTCGCCAACGAGCTGGGCGTGGTGCTCGCCGTGGAACGGCTGATGGGCATGGAGGTGCCGGAACGGGCCACCTGGCTGCGGATGGCCCTGGCCGAGCTGAACCGGGTGCTGAACCACCTGATGTTCCTCGGCTCGTACCCGCTGGAGATCGGCGCGATCACCCCGATGTTCTACGCCTTCCGGGAGCGGGAGACCCTGCAGGCGGTGATGGAGGAGGTCTCCGGCGGGCGGATCCACTACATGTTCAACCGGGTCGGCGGGTTGAAGGAGGAGGTCCCGTCGGGATGGACCGGCCGGGCCCGCGCCGCGATCGGCGAGGTACGCCGCCGGATGCCCGACCTGGACAACCTGATCCGGCGCAACGAGATCTTCCTCGCCCGTACGATCGGCGTGGGCGTGCTCTCCGCCGCCGACGCCGCCGCGTTCGGCGCCTCCGGCCCCGTGGCCCGAGCCTCCGGTCTGGACCTGGACCTGCGCCGCGACGACCCGTACCTGGCCTACGACCAGCTCGACGTGCCGGTGGTCACCCGCACGACCGGCGACTGCCACGCCCGTTTCGAGGTGCTGCTCGACCAGGTGTACGCCTCACTCGACCTGGCCGAGCAGTGTCTGGACCGGGTCGACCGGCTCACCGGGCCGATCAACACCCGACTGCCGAAGGTGCTCAAGGCGCCCGAGGGGCACACCTACGCCTGGACGGAGAACCCGCTCGGCATCAACGGTTACTACCTGGTGTCCCGGGGCGAGAAGACGCCGTGGCGGCTCAAGCTGCGCACCGCGTCGTATGCGAACGTGCAGGCGCTGGCCACCCTGCTGCCCGGCTGCCTGGTCCCGGACCTGATCGCCATCCTCGGCTCGATGTTCTTCGTGGTCGGCGACATCGACAAGTGACCCGGTGAGTCCGGGCGATCAGCGCCAGCGGTTGGTGCCGTCGTGGGCCGGGTGGCCGTAGCCGGCCTCCTCGGCTTGGTGCCGCCGGCCGTACGGCTCCGGGTCGGGACGCTGCCCGCGCGCCGGCTCCGGCTGGTACCCGCGACCCGATTCAGGCTGGTATTCACGCTGGCGGGGTGGCCGCCACTCGTCCGGCACCGGGACCCCACCGGCCGGCAGCGCGGGGCGGTCCTCCGGCTCGCCCCAGCCGTCCCGCCACGCCTCATCGCGACCGGCCTCGCGCCGCGACTCGTCACGTCGTGGCTCGTCGCGCCGCACGCTGGCCCAGCGGTCCTCCACCCGGTACTCGGTGCCGGCGTGGTCCGCGTGCACCTCGGCGCGGCGCTCGCCGACCCGCAGCTCCCGTCCCCGGTCGTCGTCGCGTACGGCGGCCCAGCGGTCACCGGCACGCAGCTGCGCCCAGTACTGCCCGGTGTCGTCCGGCCGGGACGACCGGCCGGGCGGGGACTGTTCGGCGGCGGCCTCCCACTGCTGCCCCCCGTCGTCCCAGCCCCGCTCGTCGCGGGACGCACCCCAGTCGCGATCGTCCCGGTGTGCGGAGCGGTCATTCCGGTGAGCGGAGCGGTCATCGCGGTGGGCGGCCCGGTCGTCGCGCTGCGTGGACCAGTCCTCGCGCTGAACGGACCAGGGGCGCTCGTCCCGGGAATCCGACCAGGACCGTTCCTCGTCCCGGGCCGGGCCGGACCAGGAGCGTTCCTCCTCTCGGGCCGGCCCCGACCAGGAGCGGCCGTCGTCCCGGCGGGAGCGCTCGTCCGCGTCGGACCACGACCGGTCGTCGCGGTCCGCGCCATGATGACTTCGCGGGGGCTCCTCCTGCTGCGACGACCACGGGGTGGCGTAACCGCCGTACCGGGTGCCGGACTCGCCGACCCCGCCGTCCACAATGGTGTGCCGGGTGGTGACGTGCACGGTCTCGGTGTGCCGCACGACGCCGAGCGGACGCGGTGCCGGATCACCGGATCGGCCGTCGGGCTCGGGGCGGGCGGCCGAGCCGTAAACCCCGGCGGAGCCGGTGGCCGGGCGGTCACCGGCATAGCCTGCGGCGGGGCGTTCACCGCCGTATCCGGCGGATCCGGACGCCACTCGGTCACCGCCGTGTCCGGCTGCCGGGCGTTCAACGTCGTACCCGCCGGCTCGGCGGTCGTCGTACCCGTTGGCCGGGTGGTCGTCGTACCCGCTGGCCGGGCCGGTGCCGGGGCCGGCGGCCTGGGCCGTGCCGTAGACCCCGGCCTGGGCAGCGGGCCGCTCGGCGTAGCGCGCTGGTGCCTCCGATTCCGGCGCTGGCACCCGGGCACGCCCCGGGCCCGGCGGCTCCTCACCGCCGACCGGGCTGCCGCCACCGGCGTCGACCTGGCGGCGCAGGCCGGCCAGCGCCGTCTGGACCCGCTGGGCCTCGTCGAGTGCCTGGTTACCGCGCTGGGCGGCGGCCACGATCTCGCCACGCAGTTCCCGCCGCAGCTCGTCGATCTCCTCGCGCAGTTCCTCGGCGTGGGCCTCCCCGCCGCCCTCGGTACGCAACGCGATGGAGAGCCCGATCAGCACCACGGCCACGATGGCCAGCACCGCGGCGAACCGCAGCGGGCCGTTACCGTCGGCGACCAGCAGTATCAGCGCCGCCACCGGAGCCAGGGCCACACCGCCCCAGAAGAGGACGGTGAGTAGCTGCGGCTTGCGCGTGTCGGCGGGCACCGGGGCGGACATGGGTCCGCAGCCTACCGAGAGTTGCGTTACGTGGGAACGGCTCGGCGGCAGCTAGGCGGAGAGCTGTCGGCCACATCCCGGAACGGGTCGCCGAGCGGCAATGCAGCGGCGCCCCCGGCCAACTCGGCCGGGGGCGCCCGAAGGTGCCGCGATGCTCAGCCCTGCGCGTACGCCGCGTCGGTGGAGAAGACCAGGCCGACGCTGGTCGTGCCGTTACGCAGAGCGGTCTTGGTCAGCGGGCCGCCCCCGTCGAGCGAGGAGAACGAGCCCACCGCGAGCCCGTAGGTCTTCTCCAGGCCCGGCTTGCAGAACGGGCGCTCCTGGCACTCCGGGGGGCCGCCCAGCACCGTCGCCGTGCCCGAGCACTTCTCGGCCAACTCGGACAGGGTCCGCACGCCGTACTTCTCGGAGAACTCCTTGGTCACGGCGAAGGCGTTCTGATTCTGCGCCTTGGCCGGCGCGCCGAAGGTGACACCCACCTTCTCGCCGAGTCCACGCAGCGCGGTGACGGTGGCGTCCACGTCGGGCGAGGAGACCGGCTGGGCGGCCAGCACCGGCTCGACCACGTCGACGGTGCCGACATCCC
>NZ_JBFBAO010000415.1:0-5631 GCF_040682255.1 Micromonospora sp. NPDC051296
ATGCAGTCAACACCCATGTGGCTGTCGCTGCTCATCGTCGCCCTGGTCGTCGGCCTGCCGTGGGCGGGTCACCCCGGCGCAGCAGTTCTCCAAACCGCCCGCCAACTTCATGATCAATCGACTGGCCTGGGCTCGTTGTCCACAGGGTTGTCCACAGGGGTCGCGCAAGGGTGGGGCGGGCGGCGATGGTCGAGGGCTTGTGGAGATGATTCGCGGGCTGGCGGCCAGGCAGGACGGGGTGGTGACCCGAGCTCAGGCGCTCGGGGCGGGGCTGGGTCGGCATGAGATCGATCATCTGGTGGCGATCGGTCGGTGGCGGTCCCTGGCTCGGGCGGTCTATCTGACCAGCGCTCGCGCCGCCGACGTGCCGCCTCGGCGGGCCCGGATCCGGGCGGCCGTGCTGTCGCTCGGCCCGCAGGCCCATGCCGTGCTGGGCACTGCTGCCGAGCTGCACCGGATCGCTGGTCTGCCGCCCACCGAGGAGATCCACGTCGCGCTACCCGGCCCCGCCGCAAGGCCGGCCAGGGTCCACGATCCGGCGGTAGTGGTCCATCAGCTCGGCCATCCGCCGGGCGCGGTGACGTCGGTCGCCGGAATCGCCGTGACCGATCCGATGTGCACGGTCGCGGGCATCCTGCTCCGCGCGCCCCGGTACACCGCGGTCGCCGTGCTGGACTCGGCGCTCAACCGGCAGTTGCTCACCCCTGACGACCTGGCCGCCGTGCCCGCACTGATCCGGGGGCGTCGGGGAGCGGTGGCTGCTCGGGGCTACCTGACCGAGGCGGACGGTCGGGCACAGTCGCCGTTGGAGACGCGTGCCCGGCTGCGGTGTGTCGATGGCGGCGTGCCCCCGGATGTGCTCCAACTGGAGGTACGCGACCACGACGGTTACCTGCTCGGCGTCGGTGACCTCGGCTGGCGCCGGGCCCGGCTGATCGCCGAGGCGGACGGCGGCGGTCCGCACGCCGCCCCGGAGGCACTCTTCGCTGATCGGCAACGGCAGAACCGCCTGGTCAACGCCGGCTGGACGGTCCTCCGCTTCACCTGGGCCGACACCCTCCGCCCCGACTACATCCCCTTCACCGTCCGCCAAGCCCTCACCGCCCACCGGTAACCCCTTCCACCTCACCCCACCACCGCGTGCCACCCCGTTGATCATGAAGTTGGCGGGCGTCCGGGAGATCGAACCGGCCGCTAACTTCATGATCAACGGGGTAGGTATCAGGGCTGGGTAGGATGCCGGGTTGTGCGGGTTCTTCTTGTGGGTGGTGGGGGGCGGGAGCACGCGCTCGCGTTGCGGCTTGCTGACGATCCGTCTCTTGAGCAGTTGGTTGCGGCACCCGGGAATCCGGGGATTGCCGAGGTGGCTGAGCTGCGGGACGTTGCGCCGGCCGATCCGGCGGCGGTGGCCGGGCTTGCGGTCGAGGTGGGTGCGGATCTGGTCGTGATCGGGCCGGAGGCGCCGCTGGTGGCCGGGGTCGCCGACGCGGTACGGGCCAAGGGCATCCCCGTGTTCGGGCCATCGGCCGAGGCGGCCCGGCTGGAAGGCTCCAAGACGTTCGCCAAGGACGTGATGACCGCCGCCGCCGTGCCCACCGCTCGCGCGTACACCTGCACCAACGAGTCGGGCACAGCTGCGGCCCTGGACGAGTTCGGCCCGCCGTACGTGGTGAAGAACGACGGGCTCGCCGCCGGCAAGGGCGTGGTGGTGACCGAGGACCGGGACGCCGCGCTGCGGCACGCCGCCGAGTGTGGCCGGGTGGTCGTCGAGGAGTACCTCGCCGGGCCCGAGGTCTCGCTGTTCGTGGTGACCGACGGCGAGGCGGCCGTGCCGTTGCTGCCGGCGCAGGACTTCAAGCGCGTCGGCGACGGTGACGCCGGTCCGAACACCGGCGGGATGGGCGCGTACGCGCCGCTGCCCTGGGCGCCGCCCGGCCTGGTCGACGAGGTCATCCGCGATGTGGTGCACCCGACCCTGGCCGAGATGCGCCGCCGGGGCACCCCGTTCGCCGGCCTGCTCTACGTCGGGCTGGCGATCACCGCCGACGGCCCCCGGGTGATCGAGTTCAACGCCCGCTTCGGTGACCCGGAGACCCAGGTGGTGCTCGCCCTGCTGGAGACGCCGCTGGCCGGGCTGCTGCACGCCGCCGCCACTGGCACGCTGGCCGAACACCCGCCGTTGCGCTGGCGCACCGGCGCCGCGGTGACCGTGGTGCTCGCCGCCGAGGGTTACCCGGCGCAGCCGCGTACCGGTGACGTGATCACCGGCGCGGACCGCCCGGGCGTCATCCACTCCGGCACCGCCCGCCGGGCCGCCGACGGCGCCTTGCTCTCCGCCGGTGGCCGGGTCCTCTGCGCCACCGCCACCGGCTCCGACCTGGCGGCCGCCCGGGGTGCGGCCTACCAGTTGGTACGCGGCATCACGCTGGCCGGCTCGCACCACCGCTCGGACATCGCCGCCGCAGCGGTCGACGGCCGCATCGCCGTACCCGACTGATCGCCCGGGACGAGCCTGCCCGGAACGCCGCGTGAGGCGACCGTCCCGCTGATCGCGGCCGATGTCGGCTGATCCCGGCCGGTCAGGCCAATGGGGATCGGCCGATCGGCCCGGGTGGGCGTTGACACCCCGTGTCACGATCATCGTGCCGGCGGCCGGTTAGAGCCACCGGGTACGGGGAGGAGGACGCGGTGACCGGATTTCTCGGCGCGGCGCTCAGTTTTCCCACCGTGCTGTTCAGCTTCCTGCTGGTGGTCGTCGTCGGCTACTGGCTGTTGGTGTTGACCGGGGTGCTGGATCTCGGCGACGACCTGGACGTCGACGGCGTACCGGGTACCTTCCTCGCCGGTCTCGGGCTCGGTGGTGTGCCCAGTGCCATCATCTTCTCCCTGCTCGTCGCGGTGGCCTGGTTTGTCAGCCTGGCCGGCACCGTGTTGCTCGACGGCCTCGGCCTCGGCGCGGGCACCCGGATCGCCGTCTCGGTGGGTGTCCTGCTGGCCGCCGCGGCCTGCGCGTGGCTGGTGACCCGGCTGGTCGCGGTGCCGTTGGGTCGGCTCTTCCCGACCGAGACGGACGCCACCCGGCACGCCTTCGTCGGCCGGCTGTGCGTCGTGCGCACCGGAACGGTCACCGCCGACTTCGGTCAGGCCGAGGTGACCGCGACCGACGGCTCGTCGGCGGTGGTGCAGATCCGGCAGCCGGGCGACGAGAAGATGCCGGCCGGCAGTTCCGCCCTGATCTACGACTACGACACCGAGGGCGAGTTCTTCTGGGTGATGCCCGCTGGGCCCGCCTTCGACCCCCTGAGACATGCCCCCGAGTGACCGCCCCTGGTGAACCCGCCGCGCGCGGTTCACCCCGACACCGACGGGCAGCCGGATCACCCCCCATCGCCGGCCCGCCCCACGCTGCCCCAGAGACACCTCGAAAGGAGGATGCGCGGCACCCCGCCGGCTCGTTCGCCGGCCGCGACCGACCGCGCGCCCAGCCATGGATGTCATCACCACCGGAATCGGTGTACTCCTCGCCGTCGTCCTGCTCATCGCGCTCGGCGTGGTGTTCATGGTCAGCCGGTTGTTCCGCAAGGTCGAGCAGGGCAAGGCGCTGATCGTCTCCAAGATCCGCCGGGTCGACGTGACCTTCACCGGCGCGGTCGTGCTGCCCGTGCTGCACAAGGCCGAGATCATGGACATCTCGGTAAAGACGATCGACATCGAACGGACCGGCAACGAGGGTCTGATCTGCCGGGACAACATCCGGGCCGACATCCGGATCACCTTCTTCGTCCGGGTCAACAAGACCATCGAGGACGTCATCAAGGTGGCCCAGGCGATCGGCACCGCGCGGGCCAGCGACCGGGAGACCTTGCAGGAGCTGTTCAACGCGAAGTTCTCCGAGGCGTTGAAGACGGTCGGTAAGCAGCTCGACTTCGTCGACCTCTACACCAAGCGCGACGAGTTCCGGGACCAGATCATCCGGGTCATCGGCACCGACCTCAACGGGTACAGCCTGGAGGACGCGGCGATCGACTTCCTGGAGCAGACGCCGATGGCGCAGCTCGACCCGGCGAACATCCTCGACGCCCAGGGCATCCGGAAGATCACTGAGCTGACCACGCAGGAGAACGTCCGGACCAACGAGTTCCGGCGCAGCGAGGAGAAGGAGATCACCCGCCAGAACGTCGACGCCAAGGAAGCGATCCTGGAGTTGGAGCGGCGGCAGGCGGATGCCGAGGCCAAGCAGCGCCGCGAGATCGAGACCGTGCGGGCCCGCGAGGAAGCCGAGATCACCCGGGTACGCGCCGAGGAGCGGCTGCGGGCCGAGACGGCGAACATCCGTACCGACGAGCAGTTGGGCGTCCAGCACGAGAACCGGGCCCGGGAGATCGCGGTCGCGGAGAAGAACCGCGAGCGGGTCATCGCCATCGAGACCGAGCGGATCGAGAAGGACCGCCTGCTGGAGGTCATTGGCCGGGATCGGGAGACCGAGCTGAGCACGATCGCCAAGGACAAGGAGGTCGAGGCGGAGAAGCGGGCCATCGCCGAGGTGATCCGGGAGCGGATCGCGGTGGAGAAGACCGTGGCCGAGCAGGAGGAGAACATCAAGCGGCTGCGGGTGGTCGAGGAGGCCGAGCGGACCCGCCAGGCGGTGATCATCCAGGCTGAGGCCGAGGCCCAGGAGAACCTGGTCAAGGACATCAAGGCGGCGGAGGCCGCCGAGGCGGCGGCGAAGTTCAAGGCCCGTGAGGAACTGGTGCTTGCCGAGGCCCGGCAGCAGGCCGCGGAGCTGGACACCCGGGCGAAGATCCGGCTGGCCGAGGGGATCCAGGCCGAATCGGCGGCGGCCGGCCTGGCCGAGGTGCAGGTCCAGGAGCGCAGCGCCGAGGCGATCGAGAAGGTCGGTCGGGCCGAGGTTGCCGTGGAGCGGGACAAGGCGCTGGCCGCCGCCGAGGCGGTGCGCGAGAAGCTGAAGGGCGAGGCCGAGGGCCTCACCGAGAAGGCCGCCGCGATGGCCGCGCTGGACGACGCGACCCGGGAGCACGAGGAGTACCGGCTGCGCCTGGAGCTGGAGAAGGAGGTCCGCCTGGCCGGGCTGGACACCCAGCGGCAGGTCGCCGAGGCGCAGGCCAAGCTGGTCAGCACCGGCCTGGAGAAGGCGAACATCGACATCGTCGGTGGGGACAGCGTCTTCTTCGACCGGCTGCTCAGCTCGATCTCGTTCGGCAAGAGCGTGGACGGCTTCGTGGCGCACTCGGACGTGGCGAAGAACCTGGCCCAGCCGTGGCTGGACGGCAGCGCCAGCTTCACCGACGACCTGGCCCGGATGGTCGGCTCGCTGAACAGCGCCGACGTGCAGAACCTCACCCTGTCGGCGTTCCTGATGCAGCAGATGCGCTCCGGCGGCGCGGACAAGGGCAAGCTCCAGGAACTGCTCAAGGCCGCGCAGCGCCTGGGCGTGGCGGAGACACCGGTCGCCGCCCTCACCGGCCCGCGGCAGCGCGCCGGTGAGCGGCTGGGTCGCGCCGACTGGCCGGCCGCCGCCCGGTTCCTCCGGGAGTACGTCGCCGTGCTGACCGGGCTGCGACCGAACCTGCTGCTCATCGGCGCGGGCGCGTTCGGCATGTACCTGGCGCT
>NZ_JBFBAO010000416.1:0-5615 GCF_040682255.1 Micromonospora sp. NPDC051296
GGCGTGAGCCGGGGTCACTCCCACTCGATGGTGCCCGGCGGCTTGCTGGTTACGTCCAGGGCCACCCGGTTCACCTCGGCCACCTCGTTGGTGACGGAGGCGGGGCAGGACCCAGGCCACCAGGCCGATTACCAGGACGGTCATCGCCACCGCGCCCGGTGCCTTCGTCAACCGGGCCAGGTTGGTGCCGTCCGGCAGGGCGAGGAAGGACGCCACCGCGCACGGCAGCACGAACCAGGCGGTCCGGACCGCCGCCACCGCCAGTACGGCCAGCGGCCAGGTCGCGTACCAGGGGTGGAACACCGGGGCGAGGGCGACCGTGGCGGCCAGCGCCAGCCCGGCACCGAGCAGCACGACCCGGGCACCCGCCTCCGCCCCCCGCTGGCCGCTGTCACCGACGGCGCCACGCCCTGCATCGCCAACGCCACGCACTGCGTCGTCGGCGCCAGGCCATCCGTCGCCGGTGTCCCAGCCGCGCAGTACCAACCAGGTGCGCCACCACAGCAGCAACAGCAGGACGGCCAGCAGCACCAGTCCGACGAGGCGGGCCAGCGGTACCGCATCGGGTTGGCGGCCGATCAACTCTCCGGCGTAGTCGACGACCATGCCGACCGCGGTCGGCGGTGAGGTCCACTGCACGGTGTCACCACTGCGGCCCAACCCGGCGAGCCAGCCGAGCCCGAGACCGGACAGCAACGAGGTGACCACCAACCCGCCGAGCACCCCGGCGGCGAGGGTGCCACCGTCGCGTAGCAGCGCCGGTACGGTGTGCCGGCCGCGCACCGCGGCCAGCGCCGCGAACGGCAGTACCACCACGGCGGTCGCCTTCACCGACACCGCCAAGCCGAGCAGCACCCCCGCGACCAGCAGCATCCCCGCGAACGGCAGCATCCCGGTGTTCAGCAGCGCCCCCGGCCGGCCCGATCGGCCCGGCTCCCCTCGGCCCGGCGGGCCCCCTCGGCCCACGCGGCCGGGTCGGTCCGCTCGGTCCGGGCGGCCCGGTCGGCGGACCAGGATCAGCAGGCCGAGCAGGAGCAGGCCGAGCATCACCGCGTCGTTGTGTGCGCCGGCCACCAGGTGCACGCCGACCAGCGGGCAGGCCAGCAGCAGCCAGACCGCCCGCCGGGTCGGCACCCCGGCGGCCCGGGCCAGGCCGGGCAGGCAGAGCGCCGCCAGCAGCAGTCCGGCCACGGCGAGCACCCGCAGCAGCACCACCGTGCCGACCAGGCCACCGCCGAGCACCACGGCCAGGGCGGCGAGCAGGACGAAGAACGGGCCGTACGGCGCCGGGGTGTCCCGCCAGATCGGCGCGACCGTCTCCAGCCAGGGGCAGCCGGCCGCCGCCACTCCCGTGGCGTACGGGTCACCGCCGTCGGCGTACACCCAGCCCTGGCAGGCGTACGAGTAGACGTCCCGGCTGCCCATCGGGGCGGTGACCAGCAGCGGCAACGTCCACAGCCCGGCGGTGACGTACGCCCACCGGGTCGACGGGGCGCCACCGCGCAGCGCCCACCAGGCGCCGACCATGGCGGCGGTGCCGAGCAGCCACAGCGCCACGATCAGTAGGCCGTCGCCGGCGTGCCAGACCCGGGTGGTGGTGGCGCCGGGCAGCGCGCCGCCGAGGTACCCGGCGACCGCCAGCAGCAACGCGCCCGCCAGGCCGGCGTACCGGGCGAGCCGGGCCCGGCCGGGCGGCGGACAGGCGGCTGACGCGGGCCGGGCGGCGGATCCGGAACGGGCGCCGGACGCGGGCGGGTTAGCGCCGGGGTCGGTCACCGGCGTACCTCTCCTCAGTCAGCGGGAACCGGGCGGCGGGCCGCCCGAGCCGACCGTACCAAGTGAACGGCCACCACGATCACCAACAGCGTCATCAGCGGCGCACCGACCGTCTTGGTGTACCGGGGCAGCCCGGTGCCGTCGGCCAGCACCTGGAACGCGGCGAACACCGTCACCGCGCTGAACCACCAGGTGCGGTGGGCGGTGGCGGCGAGCAGGGCCAGCGGCCAGAACCAGTACCAGGGGTGGAACAGCGGGGCCAGCGCCACCGTCGCGGTCAGCGCCAGCGCGGCGTGCCAGAGCGGATCGCGGGTGCGCGCCCGGAACCACAGCCAGACCAGCAGCACCGCCAGCACCACCATGCCGATCCCCCGGGTCACCGGCAGCGCGTCGATGTGCAGCCCGAACGGCAGCACCAGGTAACCGACGGTCTGCCCGACGGCGGTCGGCGGCGAGGTCCAGGCGATCACTTCGTTGCCGTGGGACAGCCCGGTGATCCAACCGAAGTCCAGCCCGGCGGCGACGGTGACCCCGAGCAGCGTGGCCACCGCCCCGCCGACCACCGGCGTACCGTGGCGAAGGAGGGCGCGCAGGGAGAACCCACCACCGATCGCGATGAGCGCCGCGAACGGCACCACCACCAGGGCGGTCACCTTGATCCCGGCGGCCATGCCGAGCACCACGCCCCCGGCCAGCAGCGGCCACGGCTGCCCCGACCGGCTGACCACGATGGCGAGCCCGGCCACCATCAGCCCGACCATCAGGGCGTCGTTGTGCACCCCGGAGACCAGGTGGACCCCGACCAGCGGGCTGGCCAGGGCCAGCCAGAGCGCCCGGCCGACCGGCACGCCGCAGCGGCGGGCCAGCACCGGCAGGCAGGCCGCCGTCAGCACCACACCGGCCACCGCGATCACCCGGAACAGCGCGATGCTGGCGAACAGCGAGCCGGTCGCGGCGACCACCGCCCCGGACAGCACCACGAACAGCGGCCCGTACGGTGCCGGAGTGTCGCGCCAGATGAACGACATGGTGTCCAGCCAGGGACACGGCAGGGTGGAGACGCCGAACTCGTACGGGTTGATGCCGTTGGAGAAGCTGGCGCCCTGGCAGGCGTACGCGTAGGCGTCCCGGCTGCCCAGCGGCGGCGTGAACAGGAACGGCACCAGCCACAGCCCGGCGGTGACCAGCGCCCACCGGGTCGATGGCACCCGGTCCCGCAGCACCCACCAGGCGGCCGCCATGGCGGCGGTGCCGAACAGCCACAGCCCGATGATCAGCGGCCCGTGCGGGCCCTGCCAGATCTTCAGCGGGGTGGGTCGCAGATCCCCGTCAGGCAGGGCGCCGCCGAGGAACGCGGCCACGGCGAGCATGATCGAACCGGCCAGACCAGTCCAGCGCACGAGGTGATGGGGCACGCCGGACATGCTGCCAGTACCGTGGTCGCGGTACGGAGGTGGGCATGCGGGGCAGTCGGGTGGTGGCGCTGGCCGCCGCGTCCGCCGTCGCGCTCGGGGTGGCGTACCTCACCCTCCCGCCGATGGGTTCGGACCTGGCGGCGCAGGTGGCCCGGGCCGACTTCTTCGCCGCGCACGGCCTGACCCCGGTCGACCTGCGCTGGTACGGCGGCGTCCAGCAGTTCGGCTACAGCCTGCTCGCCCAGCCGGTGATGGCCCTGCTCGGGGTACGTCTCACCGGCGTGGTGGCGCTGGTCGCGGCGGCGACCGCGTTCGCCGCGCTGCTGGTACGCACCCGGGTGCCCCGGCCGCTGCTCGGCAGCCTGGTCGGGGTGGTCACCATCGCCGGCAACCTGGTCTCCGGCCGGGTGACGTACGGCCTCGGGGTGGCCTTCGGCCTCGCCGCCCTGCTCGCCCTCACCTGGCGCCCCGCCGCCCGCCCAGCCGCGGACGCCGATTGGCCGCGACGCAAGCTGGCCGGGCCTGGCGATTCGCCCCGGCACGGCCTGGCCCGAAACGGTGATTCGCCCCGGCACGAGCTAGCCGGGGGCGGGCTGGCCGGGGCCGGCGGTTGGTCACGGCGCGATCTGGCCGGGGCCGGCGGTTGGTCACGGCGCGATCTGGCCGGGGCCAGCGGTTGGTCACGGCGCGGGCTGGCCGGTAACGGCGGTTGGTTGCGGCTCGGGCTGGCCGGAGCCGGAGCGCTGCTGGCCTCGGCGACCAGCCCGGTGGCCGGCCTCTTCGTCGGCCTCGCCGGGGTCGCCCTGCTGCTGTCCCGCCGGTACGCCGACGGGTTGCTCCTCGCGGTGGCGGCCGCCCTGCCGCTGAGCTTGACGGCGCTGCTGTTCGGCGACGGTGGCTGGATGAACATCAGCCGCACCGACACGGTCCGCGCGACGGTGACCGCACTGCTGGTCGCGGCGCTGGTCGGATACCGGCCGGTGCGGTCGGGTGCGCTGCTGGCGGCGGGCGGGGTGGTCGCGGCGGCGCTGGTGCACACTCCGGTCGGGCTGAACGCCACCCGGCTGGCGACCGTGTTCGCGTTGCCCGTCCTGGCCGCGGCGGCCCGCCCACCCGCATGGCTGGCCCGCTTCCGGCGTCCGGTACGCCGACCTGGCACGACTGTGCCGCCCGGCGGCGAGACATCGCCCAGCGCGGCGGCACCACAGGACGGCGAGGCACACCCCGGCACGACAATGCGACCAGACGGCGAGGCACACCCCGGCACGACAATGCGACCAGACGGCGAGGCACGGCCCGGCACGACAATGCGACCAGACGGCGGGGCACGGCCCGGCGCGACAATGCGGCCCGGCGGCAAGACGCCGGCTCGACGAACGGCGGGGGCGGTTGTGCTGGCCGTGCTGCTGGCGGCGGTGTGCTGGTGGCAGCCGCCGGTGGTCCCCGCCGACCTGCGCAGCATCGGCGACCCGACGAGCGATCCCGGCTACTTCGCTCCGCTGCGCGCCGAGTTGGACCGGCGCGGGCGCACCGGGCGGCTGGAGGTGCCGCCCACCCGCAACTACTGGGAGGCCGCCCGGCTCGGCGACGTCCCGCTGGCCCGGGGCTGGCTGCGACAGGCGGACATCGACCGCAATCCGCTGTTCTTCACCACCGTGCCCGGCGCGGCCGGCACCGGCGTGCCACTCGACGCGGAGAGCTACCGGGCCTGGCTCGACGAGAACGCGGTGCAGTACGTCGCGGTTCCCGACGCGCCGCTGTCCTGGGTCGGGCGGGCCGAGGCCGAACTGGTCACAGGCGGCCTGCCGTACCTGATGGAGGTCTGGTCCGATCAGCGCTGGCGGCTGTACGCGGTGGCCGACCCGACGCCGCTGGTCGGCGCGCCCGGCGAGCTGGTCCGCGCCGACGGCGCCTCGGTCACCTTCCGCGCTCCCGAAGCCGGCACGGTGTCGGTCCGCGTCCGGCACAGCCGCTGGCTGACCGCCAGCGGCGGCGCGACGGTCTCCGCCGACGGCGACTGGACGGCGGTGACGGTGCCGCGCGCCGGCACGTACACCGTCGGCGGCTGATCCGGCCGCCGGCTCTACTGCTCGCGGTGTTAAAAGGGGGCCCTTGCTCTACCGCAGGCGTTAACAAGGGGCCCTTCCTTACATCTCCAGGAGGCGTTCGGTGGCGGCGCGGGAGCGGCGGCCGGTGCGTAGGTACTCGTCGAGGAACTCGCCCGGGTCGTCGCGGCCGAGCAGTCGGACCACCCCGGCCAGCTCGACACCGTGCCGGGGTAGTTGGTCGCCGGCCCGGCCACGGACCAGCATCAGCGCGTTGCGGACCTGCGCGGCGAGGGTCCAGCCGGCCGCCATCGCCTCGGCGTCCGCCGGGTCGACCAGACCGGCGTCCCGGGCGGCGGCGAGCGCGTCGACGGTACGC
>NZ_JBFBAO010000417.1:0-5615 GCF_040682255.1 Micromonospora sp. NPDC051296
TGACATCGACACCCTCGACGAGCAGTTGCATCCGGCCGAGTAACCTGAGATCCACCTGCATGATGTCGCTCCCCCGTCGAACCCGTGAGCGTGCTCAGGCTAGGCGCCGGTTGCAGGATGCAACAAGACACATCGAAGCCCGACGATGGCGATCAATCTCACCACGCAATGCCGGCGTGTCTATGTAACGAACTTTCCGACGATGGCGCTCCATTGGCAACAATAGTCGTCGGGATTGTTACCCAGCCCTTTCTGCGTTCATCGGTCGCCGCAGGTGCGCCGGAGACAACGCCCGGCGCACCATCCACAGACGACACCTGTTGCCAACGAGGAACACGGCCGGTGGTCACCGTGCCAGGAACGTGACCGCCAGCATGAGCACGAAGATCGCGATGGCAATGCCGTTGAACACCACCACCGCCTTGGATTTCTGCGCCCTTCGCCGGGTGGGCACCCCCAGGTAGCCCTTGCCGAAGGTGACCACGGGTGCGACGTATTCCACGTCCGCCGTCCGCCCCGACGTGACCGTGACGACCGTTTCGGCGCGGCCAGCCCGCCTCGGGAGAAGGTACGGGACCCAGGCCTGCACCCGGTGCTGGCCGGCCGAAACCGGAAGCCGGTGGGTGCCCCAGGGCAGCGCCAACGGCGCCCCGCCGTCGAGGGAGAGACGGGGCTTGCTGGCCGAGTAGAGGAACGTACCGGCCGGGCGGCTGAAGGTGACGGACATGGCCCCCTCGCCACCTGCCGGATTGTCGTGCGTCATCGCTGAATCCACCCTCCCGTGATCGAAGCTTGGCTTTCTCGTCAGCGCCATTGAAAGAATACGCGATGTCCCCGACCCTGACCCGGGACCGCCAGGTCGCGGCGCAATTGAACTGGGCCGAACATGAAGCTTCACCTCCTCCGCGCCACTCGGCGGGCCCTCATGTCGGCACGCGTGTGCCAGCCGAAGACAGCCATGAGAACAGCGGAAACAGCCAGCAGAACGACGCCCGGGATGGTGACTCCTCGGGTAATTGACATAGTCACGCCGCCCAGCGCAGACCCCAAGGCGATCAACCCGGCCCCGTTTCGGTAGAACGAGCGCTGACTTTTAGAAGATGTCGGACGAACAACGCGAGAAGTCTCCCCGCCGCGCACCGAATTGGCGACCCTCATCACCCTTCTCACCTCACGGCGAAGCAACGGCACGAGGACCAGTAGAGCAACCGGCAGGCCGAAGATCCCGGCCAGAGCAATCGGGGAAAATTCTCTGTCGTCGAGGAGGGTCAGCCGTCGGGGATTACTGGCGGCGTATTCAACCTCAACGGAATCTCCCACCTCCGGGCACCAAGCGCCGCAGTAGGCCCACCCTTCATAGCGTTCTCCGTTTGCCACGTACTCGAGCTGCGCCTCGCCGTCCCGGCCAGGTGACACTTTCAGCACCCGCGCCTCGGCAACCCGCCCGTCCTCGTACACTCCGTTTCTCTGGTCGATTGTCTTCAGCACCGACGCCGCCGCGAGCAGAAGCAGGACGCCTGACATCACAGTCGCCAGAAGCAGAACTTTTACCAGGCGGTCACTACGCTCGGTTGTCACCTGCGGCGCTCCTTTCGACCGACCGTTGGGGCGCCGGGAAGTGACCGGCGCCCCAACGGGTCGCACGTCAGTTGCTACTTACCGTCCAAGAACCAGCCAAACAGTAGGCCACCCGGTATCAACTGCCCAGTGCCCCAGGCCGAGAACTGCATCGCGTTCCCGTAGACGTACTGGTTGAAGGGCGTGTCCGCGAGCTTCACGTTCGCCGTACGTGGTCCGGGCGCGAACGCCAGCAAGAGGTCCACGCCCGCATAGGTGTACGCCTCGGTGTAGTCCAGCGTGGTGGCGGTTCCTGCCTTCTCCTTCTCCCGGAGGCCGTAGCCGCGCGACATGATGCTCGTCCCGGCGACGATCAGCGCGAGACCGGTGCAGGCACCCGCGGAGACGACGATGCAGAGCCCCGCAGCCGCCAGGCCGACGTATCCGCCGTACTTGTTCCACCAGTCGGCGGCACCCGCGACGAACTCTGAGTCCATGACGTCGTTGGCGACCTCCTTCGTCTTCTCCCAGGCATCCTCCAACGCCGGCACGGCGGTCTCGTTCCACCACTCCGGGATGTCCTCGGTCACGAACTCGGGAACCGTGTTGGTGACGAACTCGTCCACCGCGTTGTAGGCGTCCGACGCGCAGTCACCCCAGGTGAGCGGGTTCCAACTGCACGACGAGTGACCGTCGATCTCGACCCGGGAGATCGGGTTGCCGCCGGCGAACGCGTACCGGTTGGCGTTCCACGGATCGAGGCCGAGCCGCATGTCGGACAGGGCGCCGTTGTAGCTGTCCCGGGTCAGGAACCGGTTCAGGCCTGGGTCGTAGTTCCGGAAGCCCATGTCGTAGGTCCCGGAGCCACCGCCCTGCACCCGCTTCGCGTTGTACCGGTATCTGTTGTACGGCTCCCTGTCCAGATTCGCCGGATCCGGCTTATCCAGCCCGGTGAACTGGGCCGTGTCGTCGCTGCCATAGGCGGTGTAGCCGTAGGTGGCCACCGTGGTTCCGGTGGCGCCGGTGAGCACCTCGACATCGGTGTGCGTGTTGTATCCGTAGTAGGCGTACTCCTTGACGCCCCCCGCCTTGTGCGTGATCTGGGAGAGCCGTTCCCCCCAGGGCGAGTACTGGTACGAGCGCGTCACCGAGCCCGCCACCTCTTCGTCGATCACGTCATGCGACAGGCCCAGGTAGTTGAAGGTGGTGGTCTTCGCCTGGGCGGTACCGGCGTTGGTCGTCTCGGTCCTGGTGCGGTCCAGCGGGTCGAAGGTGAACGTGGTGACCGACGTGCTGGTCCGGTTCTCCACCACCCGGTCGAAGCCGTCGTAGACGTTTCGCTGAAGCAGCGTGCCGGCGGAGGTGACGGTGTCCAGGCGGCCGAACGGGTCGTAGTTGTAGGAGGACGTGATCCCCGAGGTCGTCGACGTCAGCAGCCGGTTGCGGTCGTAGTCGAAGGTGGTGGTGACCCCGTCGACCGACTGGCTGACGACGTTGCTGTTGGCGTCGTGGACGTAGTTCTCCACGCCCGCGCCGGCCCCGGTCTTGGAAACCGAGGTGAGCCGGTCCCGGGGATCGTAGGTGTAGTCGTACTGCGTGCTCAGGGTGGCCGAGTTGTCGTCGGCGTTCATCTTGGTCGTCGTGTTGCGCTTCCGGTTGCCGTTGAGGTCGTACTCCATGTGGTGGTCCGCCACCAGTTGGCCGCCGGTCGTCTTCTCCATCTGGGTCTTCGGCAGACCGTCCAGGTAGTACGTGTAGTCGACCACGTTCCCGTTGCCCTTGACCTGCCGGAGACGTTCACCCCGGTCGGTGTAGGTGAAGGTGGTCGTCTTCCGCGCCGGGTCACTCGCCGAGGCCCCGTTGATGACCGTCTCCACGAGGTTGCGCGCCTCGTACGTGTACGTGGCGTACTTCCGGTCGTGCCCGACCACCAACGGCGACCCGTTCTCGTCGTACGTGAACGACGTCGTGTTCTTCAACACGTCCGCCTTGTACTCGCGGACTGCGTTCACCTGGTTGAGACCCGTGAAGGTCATCTCGTAGGTGTCGATCAACGCGCCGGGACTGAGGTCCTCGATCGTCGTCTGGTTGCCGTTCGGGTCGTAGTCGTAGCGGTAGTCGACCTCCTCGTTGTCGGTCTCCCCCGAGTTGTCACGGACCAGTTTGACGGCGTCGGCGACGACGGTTCCCCCGGCCTGGTCGGTGAGGGTGACCTTGTGGCTGTTGCCCTCGGTGAAGGTGTAGGAGCCGAGGCTGACCCAGTTGCCGGCCTGGCTGGTCTGGTTGACCGTGCGGGCCGTGTCACCACCGCCATGGTTGACGGTGTACCTGGCGTCGGCGGCGGCACCGGCCACGGTCGGATAGCGGGTGAACACCTCGTAGGTGCCGGCCTGCGGCACGTTGAGCTGCCATGTGAAGCTGTTCGAACCGGTGCCGGCCGGGCGCGTGGCGTAGTTGGGGCCGTGCTTGTTCCCGGCGGTCGTGGCAACCGTCCAGGTGCCGGTGGCGGTGGTGTTGTTGAAGTCGGAGTTGTCGACCAACACCAACTGCCGGCCCACCGGCACGCCACTGTCGGTTCGGGCCGCCAGCTTTCCGTCAGGGAAGTAGGACCAGGTCATGGTCCGGTTGGAGGACCCGCCCGAAGCCTCGCCAGCGGGGGTCACGGTTCGCCGGGTCTGGGCGCCGAGCTTGTCGTAGTCGTAGCTGGTGACGATGTTCCAGGGGTCGGTGCTGGTCTTCGCCCAGCCGTTGTCGTAGTAGGTGTAGGTGGTGTCGTTGCGGACCGACTCGCCGGCTGACGGGGGCATGCTGACCTTGGTCAGCCGGCCCACGTCGTCGTAGGTGTAGGTGGTGACGTCCGCGGTCTTGTAGCGGGCGTCGTCCTTGTCGTAGGCGGTGTGGGTCTCCTTCACCCGGTGCATCTCGTCGTAGACGTTGACCGTGGCGAAGTCGTCCGGGTCCTCTGACTCGGGGGTGGCGACGCCGCGTGGGGTGATCACCCGGGTCTGGTTGCCGGCCTGGTCGTACTCGTACTTCGTGATGCGCCAGGTGATTGTGCCGGACTCGTTCTTGTGCGGGACCTTCACCTCGCGCGGGTTGCCCCGCGGATCGAGGAGTACCTCGGTGGTGTTGCCGAGTTGGTCGGTGGTCGCGGTGACCAGACCGTCCCGGTCGTAGCGGGTGGTGCTGACCTTGCCCAGCGCGTCGATGGTCTTGACCGGGCGGCGGGCCGCGTCGTACTCGTACTGGTTGGTGTAGTCGGCGGTGTCGGCCGTGGCGTTCTTACGGGGGTCGACGACCTTCGAGACGTTGCCGGCCTCGTCGTACTCGTACGTGATCTTGTGGCCCTCGGCGTTGGTGACGCTGGTGACCTGGTAGATCTCGTCGTAGATGTTGGTGGTGGTGTAGTCACCCTCCTCGGGGCTGAGGTTGCCCTTCGGCTCGGTGGTGGTCAGCACGTTGCCGACCTTGTCGTAGGTGTAGGAGGTCTTGCGCTCCGGGTCACCCGCTATATCGACCGGCGCCAGCATGTAGGTGAGCTGATCGGCCTGGTCGTAGGATGCCTCGGCGACCGCTCCGTTGGCCGTGTACGACTTCAGCACGTTGTCGTTGGGGTCGTACTCGGGTGCGGGGGTGACGATGATGTCGCCGGTGGTCTGGTCCTTCGGGACCCGGTTCTCCAGCGGCCGACCAAAGGTGTCGTACGTCTGGGTGGTTTCCTTTTCGTAGGGGTCGGTGACCTTGAGGACGTTGCCGCGGACGTCGTAGGCGAACGTGGTGGCCTTCGTCTTCGCGTCGATGATCTTCTGCGGGTAGCCGTTGGCGTCGAAGAGGTCGTTGACCGTGGTGTTGCCGTTGGCGTCGGTTGCCGTCAGCAGTTGGCCCCAGGCGTCGTACGTGTAGGAGGTCTTGTAGTCGTCCGGGTCCGGCGTGGTGTTGCCGATCGGGTCGACCACCCAGGCGAGGTCACCGTCGTCCTCGTAGCCAAAGGTGTGCTTGCGCCCCTCCGGGCTGGTCTTCTCGATCAGGTCGGCGACGTAGCCGTTGAGCTGACGCTG
>NZ_JBFBAO010000418.1:0-5581 GCF_040682255.1 Micromonospora sp. NPDC051296
AGCGTCTACGGCCTCCCCAAGGACTGCCTCATGGCGACCCACCGGGAGCTGGACCGGCTGCTCGTCGCCGGTGGCAACCGGATCAGTCCGGCCACCGCCGAGAAGCTGTCCCGGGTGGCGCAGCACCCGGCCACCTGGATGAACGGCACGTACCCGCCGGCGGCGGACTACCGGTGGTACGAGGACGGCCGAACGGCCGCTGACAAGCCGGCCACCCGCCGGTAACGTCTGCCTCGACGCCACGCGGCCGGGCCCGGCTCCGCACTCGCCGGCCCGCGCCGTCGCCGACCGGGCACCGATCAGCACCGACGGCCCGGACGCCCAGCGCGGTCGGCGGTCGCCGCGGCGACCGGCTAGCGTGGACGTACCGTCGGTGTGCATAGGAGGCTCGGTGGCCCACGTCGAACTCTCGCTCTCGGAAGTGTTCGCGCCCGCGGCGGGGACACCGACAGAGCAGGGGTGCGACAACATCGGCCGGTGGTCTGCCACGGTCTCCAGCGCCGACGAGCCCTGCCTGCTGATCGACGCCGAGACCCGGGTGGTGGCCGTCTCCACCGCCGGTTGCGAGCTGCTCGGCCTGGGCGCGCCGGAGGACGTCATCGGGCTGCCGCTGCTCGACGGCGGGCTGCGACTGCTGGATTTCACCGCGTACCGGGGCGAGCTGGCCGAGCCCGAGATCGACAAGATTCCGCCACTGCTGGCGCTCTCCTCCGGTCGCCTGGCCCGTGGCCTGCTACGCATCGAGGCGGCGGAAGGGGCGTCTGACGCGACCGTCGACGCCATCTCCACGCCGGTGCTCGCCGACGGGGTGGTCGCCGGCTCGCTCACCTTCTTCTCCGAGGTCTGACCTGCGGCGGAGGGTGACGCTCGACGCACACGGCAGGTGGTGGGGCGGCCGGCGCCGAGGTCGTAAGGTGCCATCATGCTCGATATCGCTGTGCTGCCAGGGGAGTACGCCGTGTGCCGGATGGCGGCGGACTCCACCCTGCCGTCCGGACTGTCGGGCGGGCTGGCCGGCGACGACATCGTCACGGTGAGCTGGACGGCCGACGGGATGTCGGTGATCTGCCCGGCCGAGCGGGCACCGGGGGAGGCCGACCGGGAGACCGCGTGGCGATGCCTGCGGGTGGCCGGTCCAACCGACCTCGCGGTGACCGACACCCTCACGGCCCTGGTCGACCCGCTGGGCGAGGCCCGGGTCAGCATCGTCGCCTTCTCCACGTACGACACCGACTACGTGCTGGTTCCAGCCGTACGTCTGGCCGAGGCGACGGCCGCACTGGTGCGCGCCGGTCACCGCGTACTCGACTGACCTTCACCACGGCGACAGATCCTCCTACCATGGGCTCGGCCGCCGGCCACCCACGACGCTCCCCGCTGCCCTCGAGGACTGCCCCCGTGCCCCCCACCCCTTCCCGTCGCGCCGACCTCGGCCCGCCATCGGACGATGCCGGCCCGAACCGCTCTGCCCGCCGGCTGCCCGCCGTCGTGGCGCTGGCCTCGCTGCTGCTCGCCGGGTGCGGCGAACCGCCGGAGGTACGCGACCGAGGACTGCCGACCCTGCCGTCACGGACGGCGACCCCGAGCGCGAGCGGGCCGATCACGCCGACGCCGCCACCCGTCGCCGGGCTGCCCGACGCCGGCACCCCCACCCCGCCGGCCGATCGCGGACTTGTGGCCGGCGCCTGCCAGGGCGGCCCGTCGCAGCAGCGGATCGTCGACCTGGTACGCGGCCGCGACGGACTGCTCCCCCGGAACGCGAAGGTTCGCGTCCGCACCGGTCCCCTGTGCGCCGCCGACTGGCACTTCACCGTCCTCGACGTGACCGGGTACGAGCCGTTGCAGGTGGTCACCCGTGACCAGGCCGGCACCCTGCGCCTGGTCACCGCCGGCACCGACGTGTGTTCGGTCGAGGTACGCGTGGCCGGCCCGACCGGAATCCGGACGCTGGCCTGCGGCGACGACGGCGCGGTCAACGTACCGGTGCCAGCAGTGCCGGTACCGACGCCGACGACCCCCACGCCGACGCCGGGTGCGTAGGCTGGGCGCCATGCCGGGAACGCCGCCGACACGTTTCGTCTACCTCGGGCCCGAGGGCACCTTCGCCGAGCAGGCGCTGCGCACCGTGCCGGCCGCCGAGCGGGGCACTCGTACGCCGGCCCGCAGTGTCGGCGAGGCCCTGGAGGCGGTACGCGCCGGGGATGCCGACGCCGCGCTGGTGCCGATGGAGAACTCGATCGGGGGCGCGGTCGGGGTGACCCTCGACGAGCTGGCCGAGGGGGACCCGCTGGTGATCACCCGCGAGGTGATCCTGCCGGTGGAGTTCGTCCTCGGTGCGCGTCCGGGGACCGCCCTGCCAACGGTGCAGAGCGTCGCTGCCCACCCCCAGGCGTCCACCCAGTGCCGGGGCTGGTTGCGGGCGCATCTGCCCGACGCGGTCGTGGTCGACGTACTCTCCAACGGCGCGGCGGCGGCCGGTGCGGCCACCGGCGAGTACGACGCGGCGATCTGCGCCCCCATCGGCGCGACCCGGCACCGGCTCGCCGTGCTGGCCGACAAGATCGCCGACCACCCCGATGCGGTGACCCGCTTCGCCCTGCTGTCCCGGCCGGGTCCGCCACCGCCACCCACCGGCGACGACGTGACCTCCCTCGCCGTGTACATCGCGCACGACCGGGTCGGCGCGCTGCTGTCCGTGCTGATGGAACTCGCGGTCCGTGGCGTCAACCTGACCCGGATCGAGTCGCGGCCGACGGGTGAGGCACTCGGCCGGTACGTCTTCTTCCTCGACTGCACCGGCCACGTGGCCGATGCGCGGCTCGGTGAGGCGTTGCAGGGGCTGCGCCGGGTCTGCGCCGACGTGCGCTTCCTCGGCTCATATCCCCGGCACCGTTGGAACGGGGTGACCGGCGAGCGCCCGGTGCCCGCCCCGGCCGGTCTCTCCGACGCCGACTACGCGGACGCCGCCGCCTGGCTCGCCCGGCTTCGGGCCGGCGAACTGAGCTGAGCGCCCCGGCCGACCGGCAGTCGGCGGGTCAGCCCCAACCCAGCTCGTGCAGGCGCGCGTCGTCGATGCCGAAGTGGTGGGCGATCTCGTGCACCACGGTCACCGCCACCTCGTCGATGACGTCCTCGTCGGATTCGCAGATGCGCAGGATGGGGTTGCGGTAGATCAGGATGCGGTCCGGCAGGACACCGGCGTAGTCCCAGCCCCGGTTGGTCAACGCGTGTCCTTCGTAGAGGCCGAGCAGGTCCTCCCCGGGCGGTGGATCGTCCTCCACCAGGATCACCACATTGTTCATGAGCGCCAGCAGTTCCTCCGGAACCTCGTCCAGCGCCTCCCCCACCAGCTCCTCGAACCGCTCACGCTCCATCTCGACCGCCACGCGACCATTCTTCCCCACCCAACCCGCGATCTTGCACTTCCGGTCGCCGCGAAAAGGCATGGAAGCCGCATATCGGCGACCGAGAGCGCAAGATCGACGGGGTTCGGGAGCGGGTCAGGAGGCGAGGCGGGCGGTGAGGGTGATCTCCGCGCCGGGTGAGAGCAGGCGGGAGATCGGGCAGTTCTGCTTGGCGGTCTCGGCCAGCTTGGCGAACTGCGCCTCGTCGATGCCGGGCACGTCACCGACGGTTTCCAGGTCGATCCGGGTGACGGTCATGCCGGCGTCGGTCTTGTCGAAGTGCACCTTCGCGGTGGTCTCCACCGAGGTCGCCGTCGTGCCGGCGTCAGCGAGGGCCTTGGAGAAGGCCATCGAGAAGCAGCCGGCGTGCGCGGCGCCGATCAACTCCTCGGGGTTGGTGCCCTCTCCCTCCTCGAAGCGGGACTTGAAGGAGTAGTTCCCCTGTAGCCCGCCCTTGCCGGTGCGGACCGTGCCGGACCCCTCGGTGAGGTTGCCCTGCCAACGTGCGGAAGCGGTACGGATAGGCATACACCTGACGCTAGTCGACCGGACGCCGGCAGGCGACCGACCGGCGCGGCCCGCGCATCCACCTTCCCAGCGGAGGGATCCGGCTGTGCCATGATTCGACACAGATCCGCACCCGCGGCCGGTGGGCGCACGGCCTCCCGGCCACGAGGAGAGGGTGAGCGATGACCCACGATCTCCCCATCCCCCGTCAGGACGACCGGTCCGACGGCCCCAGCATCGTCGAGTGGGGCACGGAGGAGGACGAGTCGCCCGCCGCCGGCCGGCTCCGTCGGGTCGTGTCCGGCCTCGGCCGGGACCGGCGGGTGCCGATGCTGCTGGCCGGGCTCGGTGCCGTGGCCGCCCTGGCCTCGCTGCTCGGCGAGTGGTCGACGATGACCATCCCCAACAGTGGCCCAGATCCGGCCACCCCGCTCGAAGTGACCAGCGGAGTGGCCGAGATCGGCGGGCTGGGCACCGGCTACCTGGTCGGGCTCCTCGCGCTCGGCTGCGCGGTGGCCCTCGCGCTGCACGGCACCGGTGCCGCGCGGACCAACGCCCGGGTGGCCGGCATGGCGCTCGCCGCAGGCGCGCTCGCCCTGCTCGCGGCGACCGTCTCGTCGCTCGAGGGCACGGCTCGGCAGGGCTTGTTCTACTTCTCGAGCGAGATCGGCTTCGAGGTCGAGCACGGACGGGGCCTGCAGATGGCCTTCGCTGCCGTCCTGCTGTTCGCCGCCTCGCTCGTCCGGATCGGGCCCGAGTCCGCCGGGTCACCGGCCGAGCCGGGGGGTTCTCCGGCAGAGTCGGACGAACGGCGACGGCGTGCCCGCCGCCACGCCGAGGACGCCGAACGGGGCGAGGGACGCCAACCGGCCGACATCACCGTCACCCCGACGATCCCGTTCGCCCGTGAGGTGCCACCCAGCTGAGCTGGCCGCAGCCGCCCCGGGCCCGCCCGCCCGGCCGCCGAGGTTCGCGCCGGCCACCGGGGTCCGGCCCGGTGATCGGGAGTCATCTCCGGTGCGCCGTCCGTTGGCACCCGATTCGCCTGGAAGCCATGGTTGCGACCCGTTCCGCGAGGTACGGTTGCTGCCCGCCGTCACGCCGGGTCGCGCACCGACGACCGGTACGGCTGGCCGCGACGGCGGCGGGCGAAGGAGGAACGATGACCCGCCCGGGCCTGCCCAAGCTGATCGCCACCGACCTCGACGGGACGCTCGTCCGCAGCGACGACACCGTCTCGGCGTACACCCATGAGGTTCTCGACCGGGTGCGCGCGGCCGGGATCCCGGTGGTCGGCGCCACCGGTCGCGGTCCCCGGCTCACCGAACTGACCCGCAACGACATCCGGGCCGCGGATTTCCTGGTGATGGCCGGCGGCGGCCGGGTGGTCGACCAGAGCGACCCGGCCGGACCGGTGGTGCTGCGCGACGAACGCCTCTCCAGCGAGATGCTGGCCGTCCTGCTGGCCGACCTGGAGGCCACGGTCGGTCCGCTGACGGTGATGGTCGAGGCGTCCGACGAGCACGACGCCCCGCTCTGGGGCGATTACCACCCGGCCTGGCCGTACCAGGACCGGTTCGAGGTACGCACCCGCGACGAGTGCCTCGCCGGCGACGTGATCAAGGCGTTCGCGAGGACCGCCGACCACCACGTGGACGAGTTGCTGGCCG
>NZ_JBFBAO010000419.1:0-5567 GCF_040682255.1 Micromonospora sp. NPDC051296
CGATCACGTCGGCCATGTCCACGCCCGCCGCCTCCAGGTCGGCGAAGACCTGCCGGGCGTGGTCGTACGCGTCGGTGATGGTGTCCGGGCGGGTCTCGCCGTGGTCGGCGTAGGCGTGGATGACCGATTCCGGCATGGTGTTGACCGTGCCGGGTGCGATCAGCTCCTCGACGTAGATGACGTCCCGGTAGTCCGGGTTCTTGGTCGAGGTGGACGCCCACAGCGGCCGCTGCGGGTGCGCCCCGGCGTCGGCCAGAGCCTGCCAGCGGTCGGTGGAGAAGACCTCGCCGTAGCGCTGGTAGGCCAGCCGGGCGTTGGCGACGGCAGCCTTGCCGCGCAGCGCCTTGGCCGGCTCGGAGCCGATCTTCTCCAGCCTCTTGTCCACCTCGGTGTCGACCCGGGAGACGAAGAACGAGGCCACCGAGCCGATCTTCGACAGGTCGTGGCCGTTGGCCTTGGCCTGCTCCAGACCGGCGAGGAACGCCTCCATCACCTCCGAGTAGCGGTCCAGCCCGAAGATGAGCGTGACGTTGACGCTGATCCCCTCGGCCAGCGTGGCGGTGATCGCCGGCAGACCGGCCTCGGTCGCCGGGATCTTGATGAACAGGTTCGGCCGGTCGACCAGCCACCACAGCGCCTTGGCCTCGGCGACGGTCCGCTCCGACTCGTGGGCCAGCCGCGGGTCCACCTCGATGGAGACCCGACCGTCCACGCCCGCGCCGGCGTCGTACGACGGCCGCATCACGTCGCAGGCCCACCGCACGTCGTACGTGGTGATCATGCGGACGGCCTCTTCGACGTCCACGCCCCGGACGGCCAGGTCACGCAGCTGCCAGTCGTACTCGTCGGCGTCACTCAACGCCTTGGCGAAGATCGTCGGGTTGGTGGTCACCCCGACCACGTGCTTCTCCCGGCGCAGCTGGTCAAGCCCGCCGGAACTCAGCCGTACCCGGGAAATGTCGTCGAGCCAGACCGCCACTCCCGCAGCGCTCAGCTCGCCCAGCCTGTCGGTCGTCATGTGCACCCACGCTCCCTCAGTTGCCGGTGGTGAAACCGGTGATGTCGCCGACCCGGGTCAGCGCCGCGTGCGCGGCGGCGACGATCCGGTCGGGGGTGAACCCGAACTGCTCGAAGAGCACCGAGTGCGGGGCGCTGGCGCCGTAGTGCTCCAGGCTGACGCTCTCGCCGCAGTCGCCGACGATCCCGCGCCAGGACATCGCGATGCCCGCCTCCACGCTCACCCGGGCCTTTACCCCGCGCGGCAGCACCGACTCCCGGTACGCCTCGTCCTGCGCGAAGAACCACTCCTGGCAGGGCATCGAGACCACCCGGGTGGGGGTGCCGTCGGCCTCCAGCCGCTCCCGGGCGGTCAGGCAGAGCTGCACCTCGGAGCCGGTGCCGACGATGATCACCTGGGGCTTGCCGTTGGATGCCTCGGCCAGCACGTAGCCGCCCTTGGCGACCCCGTCGGCCCCGGCCAGCTGCGACCGGTCCAGGGTCGGCAGCGGCTGCCGGCTCAGCGCCAGCGCGGTCGGCCGGTCGGTGTGCTCCAGCGCCTGCCGCCAGGCCCACGCCGTCTCGTTGGCGTCGGCGGGGCGGACCACGTCCAGGCCGGGGATGGCCCGCAGCGCGGACAGGTGCTCCACCGGCTGGTGGGTCGGGCCGTCCTCGCCGAGGCCGATGGAGTCGTGCGTCCAGACGTAGATCACCGGCAGCTTCATCAGTGCGGCCAGCCGCACCGAGGGGCGCATGTAGTCGCTGAACACCAGGAAGGTGCCACCGTACGGCCGGGTGCCGCCGTGCAGGGCGATGCCGTTGAGGATCGCGCCCATGGCGTGCTCGCGGATGCCGAAGTGCAGCGTCCGGCCGTACTCGTGACCGGGGAACTCCTTGGTCGCGTACTGGCTGGGGACGAAGGACGGCTCGCCCTTCATCGTGGTGTTGTTGCTCTCGGCCAGGTCCGCCGAGCCGCCCCACAGCTCCGGCAGCACCGGTGCGAGCGCGGCCAGCACCTTGCCGGAGGCGGCCCGGGTGGCGACGCCCTTGGCGTCGGCGGGGAACTCGGGCAGCGCGTCGGCCCAGCCCTCGGGCAGCGTCCGCCCGGCCAGCCGGTCGTACAGGGCGCGGCGCTCCGGGTTGGCGGCGGCCCAGGCGTCGAAGGCGACCGTCCACTGCTGCTGCGCGGCCTCGCCACGGCCGAGCGCCTGCCGGGTGTGGGCGAGCACCTCCTCGGTGACCTCGAACGATCCGGCCGGGTCGAAGCCGAGGACCTGCTTGGTGGCGGCCACCTCGTCGGCGCCCAGGGCCGAGCCGTGGATCTTGCCGGTGTTCTGCTTGTTCGGCGCCGGCCAGCCGATGATGGTGCGCAGCGCGATGAACGACGGCCGACCGGTCTCGGCCTTGGCGGCCAGCAGCGCCTGGTGCAGCTCCGCCACGTTCTCGTGGTAGTCGCCCTGGTCGGCGTCGCCGCGCCGCCAGTCGACGGTCTGCACGTGCCAGCCGTACGCCGCGTAGCGGGCCGCCACGTCCTCGCTCTTGGCGATGCGGGTGTCGTCCTCGATCGAGATCTCGTTGTCGTCGTAGATCAGGCAGAGGTTGCCCAGCTGCTGGTGGCCGGCCAGGGCGCTGGCCTCGTGGCTGATGCCCTCCTCGATGTCGCCGTCCGAGACGATGCACCAGATGTCGTGGTCGAAGACCGATTCGCCGGGCTCGGCCTCCGGGTCGAACAGGCCGCGCTCGCGGCGCGCCGCCATCGCCATGCCGACGGCGTTGCCGAGGCCCTGCCCGAGCGGGCCGGTGGTGGTCTCCACGCCCGGGGTGTGCCCGTGCTCTGGGTGGCCCGGGGTGAGCGAGCCCCACTGGCGCAGCGACTTCAGGTCGTCCAGGCTCAGCGGGTAGCCGGTGAGGAAGAGCTGGATGTAGAGGCTCAGGCTGGAGTGGCCGGCGGACAGCACGAAGCGGTCCCGCCCGGCCCAGTGCGGATCGGCGGGGTTGTGCCGCATGACCCGGTTGAACAGAAGGTATGCCGCAGGGGCGAGACTCATCGCCGTGCCCGGGTGGCCGTTGCCGGATTTCTCCACGGCGTCCATGGCCAGCACGCGGACGGTGTCCACGGCACGGCGGTCGAGGTCGGACCAGTCAAGAGCGGGGTGCTCGGGTCGGTTGGCAGCCACGGTGGTTTGTGCTCCTCGGCGAGATGGGCGGAACCCTCACTGGTGACCCTATCGAGCGCTCCTAAACGTGCGCCCGAGGATCTCAGCATGCTGGTCTGTACGTTTCCGGCCGGCCCACCGGTTCAGCCGCTGGTGTGACGGCCCGCACCGTTGCCGGGTCGCCCGGGCAGCCAAAACGACAACGCGTAGTGTGTGTGGCGGTGTGTGGACCCGAGCCGGGTTCGGCCGCCCTGACCTCCCCTGCCGACGCCGGAAGGTGGCAATCCGTGAGCATGATCACCGAGCGCCCCGTCAGCGACCCTGCCGGGCAGACGCCGGTGCGCGCGGCGGCGGAGGCCCCGGCCGGCTCTCGTGACCTGCGGGCGATCGTGGCGGCGTACGTGTCGCTGACCAAGCCGCGGATCGTGGAACTGCTGCTGGTCACCACGGTGCCGGCGATGATGCTCGCGCACGGCGGGATGCCGTCGCTGTGGCTGGTCGCGGTGGTGCTGGTCGGCGGCTCGCTCGCCGCCGGCGCGGCCAGCGTGCTCAACTGCTACATCGACCGCGACATCGACCAGCTCATGCGGCGGACCAAGCGGCGGCCCCTGCCGGCGCACACCGTGACGCCGCGCAACGCCCTGATCTTCGGGCTGGTGCTGGCGGCGGTTTCGATCACGCTGATGGCGGCCTTCACCAACCTGCTCGCCGCCGGGCTCACGCTGGCCGCGATCGTCTACTACGACCTGGTCTACACGCTGTGGCTCAAGCGCACCACGGCGGCGAACACCTTCTGGGGCGGTGCCTGCGGGGCCGCGCCGGTGCTGATCGGTTGGGCGGCGGTGACCGGCTCGCTGTCGCCGGTGGCCTGGGCGCTGTTCGCGGTGGTCTTCTTCTGGCAGATGCCGCACTTCTACCCGCTGGCCATGAAGTACAAGGACGACTACGCCCGGGCCGGCATCCCGATGCTGCCGGTGGTGGCCTCGGTGCGGCGGGTCAACGCCGAGATCCTGCTGTTCGCCTGGCTGACGGTGCTGACCTCGCTGGCGCCCTGGGCGCTCGGTCTGAGCCCGGTCTACGGCGTACCGACGCTGGTGGTGGGCGCGATCTTCCTGGTCGAGGCGCACAAGCTCGCCGGCCGAGCCAGGCGGGGCGAGGCGGTCAAGCCGATGCGGCTGTTCCACTGGTCGACCACGTACCTGACGATCGTCTTCGCCGTCGCCGCGCTGGACGCCCTGATCTGATCAGGAAGGGTTCCTTCCTGATCTTCGCCGGATAGATCGTGACGGATGCGGTGTTGTCTGTTTTGTCGCCACATCGTCCGGCACGGGGGGACCGGGTCTCAATCGATCAGCTAGATCCGGTTGATGGCGCTCTGCGGCGTCGCATCGTCCCCCTTGATCCCGATAAAACCGGGCAAAAAACCTTTGCTCTTCCTTAAGCGCGCGGGTAATCGGTATCACAAAAGCTTCACGGTTCTCGCCCTACCGGGTTCATGTCTGCTTAGGCTTCGCGTCATGGCAGATGGTTCCGATACGACGCTGACGGCTGATCAGGCCGCCTCCGGACCGGCCCCCAACGGGCTCGTCGCGGGTATCAAATCGTTCGCCGCCGGGCACGGCGGGGCGAAGGCGGTCATCGAGTACGTCGGCAAGCGCGGGGCACGCATCGTCCTGGTGGGTTCGGACGGCGCGTGGGGCGACCAGTTCGCGGAGGACACGGTCGTGGCCCGCGAGGCCTGCGCAAAGGCCGGAGTCGCCGTGGAGAACGCCTGGGAGCGGGAGCTGATGGACCAGATGCGCCCGAGCAACGACCTCTGGCGTTCGATGGCGCGCCGCACGATGGCCCGTTGAGATAGATACTGAG
Source organism: Micromonospora sp. NPDC051296 (assembly GCF_040682255.1). Taxonomy (NCBI): domain Bacteria; kingdom Bacillati; phylum Actinomycetota; class Actinomycetes; order Micromonosporales; family Micromonosporaceae; genus Micromonospora; species Micromonospora sp. NPDC051296. Next base: position 5,019 of record NZ_JBFBAO010000419.1, read on the forward strand.
AAAGATAAATTGACCAACCACCACCTGACGGCCCGGGGGAAACCCCGGGTCGCTCTCATCACCTGCACCGAACTGGCCGACCTCGACCCGGACGACCGCCTCGTGCTGGCCCCGCTCGCGGCGCGCGGCGTCATCGCCGAGTCCGCCGTCTGGGACGACCCGGCCGTCGACTGGGCCGGGTACGACCTGGCCGTGCTCCGCTCGCCCTGGGACTACATGTCCCGGCGCGACGAGTTCGTCGCCTGGGCCGCCCGGGTACCCCGACTGGTCAACCCGGCCGACGTGGTGCGCTGGAACACCGACAAGCGCTACCTCGACGAGCTGTCCGGCGCCGGCGTGCCGACAGTGCCCACCGGCTGGGTACTGCCCGGCGAGCCGTGGCAGCCGCCCGCCGACCGGGGCGAGTACGTCATCAAGCCCGCCGTCAGCGCGGGCAGCCAGGACACCGGCCGCTACGACCTGGCCGACCCGCTGCACCGGGAACTCGCCCTGGCCCACGTGCACCGGCTCGGTGCCGCCGGCCGGGTGACCATGGTCCAGCCGTACCTG
>NZ_JBFBAO010000420.1:0-5551 GCF_040682255.1 Micromonospora sp. NPDC051296
GGCGGCGGTGCTGCGGGTGACGTCGGGCGGGGTCAGTAGATCGTCGATCGCCGCGTGGAACTCTTCGAACGTCAGGATCTGACTAACCCGGTCCTGGTAGCGGCGGAAGGCTCGACTGAAGTGGTCGGCCAGCTGGCCGACCTCCTCGATCCCTTCGGCCGCTTTGACAGTGAGGTAGCTGCTGGTGCCGGTACCGAGATCGTGCCCCACTGCCAGATCGACGAAGATGTCACCGGGTTGCAGGATTTCGGCCAGGTATGGGCGGTCGGCCTGATTGAGCGAGGCGGCCAGAAAACCGGCCCGGGCTGGATCAGCAAGGGCGAACAGCGTCAGCTCCGAGCTGGCATCGCCTGAGACGGCCAGGTCGAGGTTGGTGAAGTCTCGGAAGCTGTCCAGCCCGAACAGGCCGGCGAACTCAGCGTGGCCGTGTTCCCACCGATCCGCCGCCGGCCACCGCGAGACGCAGGCCCGAGCGGGAACGAACCCGACGTCGGCGGTATGCCACTCTGGCTGCTCAACGTCGACCTCGTACTCCCACCGGACCAACTGCACCGCCTCACGGTCGACGCCCAGAAGCTGCGCCGCCTCGTCTCGGTAGTACGCAGGAATGGCGAACCGGCTTCGACCCGCGGTCAGTGCCCACGCCAGCGCCCGCCATACCGCCAAGGCCTCACCGTCGTTGTTGTTAATCCCGTGCCGATGCCACGGATTCATGCCCGGATCCTCCGGATAGTCCTGCTCCCACAGTCCCGACCACGCCGGGCCAGGCAGATCCGCCTCATCGGCACGAATCACGTAAGAGTGCAGCCCATCGCGATGCTGGTGCTCGAACCTCAGAAACCGCTCCGGATCTGCCACGCCATCAGGATGCCGGAACTCACCCGTTGATACCGAACCAGACCGGTGCCGGCTGCGGATGGCACACTCTCATGCCGCCGAGCGGGCGCGCCGGAAGGTAGGAACTTCCGTCACTCTCCGTAGATGTCCGGCGCAGGCGTCGGCTCGTTCCCCGTGCACGCACGTGCCGATGTCCGCGCACCAGATCTTGGTGGTTCAGGGGAGCTGGTGCGCTGGCAAGATGAGCGGGGTGACGGTGCCGCGCAGAGATCTCCTGGCCGCGGTTCTGGTGCTCGCCCTACTCTGGGCGCCGCCCATCACCGCGGCCGGTGACTGGGCCCGGACCTGCGCCGGGATCGTGCTGGCTGCCCTGACCGGTGCCGCGCTCGTGCTCCACCGGCGAGCACCTGTCGCGGCAACCGCGGCGGTCGCGGTCACGACCCTGGTGGGTGTGGTCGTCGGCCTCTGTCAAGATCCGATGCTGGCCGCCGCCTGGTGTCTCTATCCGGTGGCGGTGGAACGCGGTCCGCGGGCCCGGGCGCTGGTGATCACGCTGGTCGGCGTGCTCGCCGGACTGGCCGCGGTGACCGGGGTCTCGTCCGGCCTCGGCACGCGGGTGGCCGTGGCCACGGCCGCGTTGTGCTCGGCGTGGCTGGTCGGCACCGCCGTTGGTCGGCAGATCGCGTCCGCGCGGGATGCGGAGCGGATGCGGGTGCAGCTGGACCTGGCCCGTGAGATGCATGACGTCGTCGGGCACACGCTCGGGGTGATCGCCGCCGAGGCCGGCGTGACCCGGGGACTGCCGGACGCTCCAGAGGCCGAACTGCGCGGGGCACTCGCCGACATCGAGTCGCACGCCCGGGACGCCCTCGAGGAGATGCAGGGCCTGGTGCGTACCCTGCGAGAACCCGGACCCGCGTTGAGCAGGCTGCTCGCGATCATCGCGACCACCCGCGCCGCCGGGGTCGCCGTGCACGCCCGGCTGGAACCGCGCGGCCCGGTCGACGCCGAGGTCGGCGCGGCGGTGGTGCGGATCGCGCAGGAGGCGCTGAGCAATGTGGTCCGGCACGCGCCGCGGGCGTGCTGCACGGTCGAGCTGTGGGAGACCGAGGAGACGATCGCCTTACGGGTACGCGACAGCGGCGCGCCCGGGGCGACGCCGGTCTCTTCCGGTACGGGCTACGGCCTGCGCGGCATGCGGGAACGCGCCGCGGCCCTGGGCGGTACGGTGGCGTGGGGCGGCACCACGGGGGGTGGCTTCGAGGTCGAGGCGCGGCTACCGACGCGAAGGAGCTGACGATGGCGATCTCTGTCCTGCTCGCGGACGACGACGCCCGCTTTCGCGGGATCTACCGGAAGCTGTTCGACCGTATCGAGGGTTTCCGCACCGCCGGGGAGGCCGCCGACGGCGCGGAGGCCGCCCGGCTGTGCGTCGCACTGAAGCCGGACGTGGCGTTGCTGGACGTGCAGATGCCCGGCGCCGACGGGCTGGAGGCGGTGCGGCGGATCCTGCCGGCTACCGGCACTCGCGTGATCATGCTGACCACGTTCCACTTGGACGAGTACGTGCACGAGGCGCTGGCACTGGGCGCCTCGGGGTTCCTGCTCAAGAACGCCTCTCCGCAGGAGGTGCTGCAGGCCGTCCGGACGGTGCACGACGGACATGCGATGCTCGCGCCGGAGGTCACCGCGCGGCTGCTGCACTCCTTCGCACCGCGCCAGCCGCAGCGCCGGCACCAGTTCGCCGGGCAGGTGCTCTCCGAGCGGGAGGTGCAGGTCATCCGGTACGTCGCGCGCGGCTACTCGAACCAGCGGATCGCCGATGAGTTGTTCCTGAGCCTGGAGACGGTTCGCACCTATCTGCGCCGAACCTTCGCCAAGTTGGACGTGCGGGACCGTACCCAGCTGGCCGTGCTGGCCTACGAGGCGGGCCTGTTGCACGAACAGCGCTGAACCACGCTGTCTACTTCCGGGGGACGCGCCGTTCCGGCGGCCGGCGGGACGCTGGGCGGGTGATCGAGGTAGCTCATCTCACCAAGCGCTACGGGGCCAAAGCCGCCGTCGACGACGTCAGCTTCACCGTCCCGCCCGGACGGTTGACCGGTTTCCTGGGGCCGAACGGCGCCGGCAAGTCGACCACCCTGCGCATCCTGCTGGGCCTGGACCGGCCCGACGCCGGGACCGCTCTGATTGACGGCAAGCCGTACCGGGATCTGCGCTACCCGCTGCACACGGTGGGTGCCCTGCTGGACGGCGCCGGCCCGGTGCCCGAGCGGCGGGCGGTCGACCACCTCACCTGGCTCGCCCAGTCCAACCGGATCCCACGCCGGCGGGTGCACGAGGTGCTCGACGTCGTCGGGCTCGGCGGTGTCGCCAGACAGCAGGTCAAGAGGTACTCGCTGGGTATGGGCCAGCGGCTCGGGCTGGCTGCGGCGCTGCTCGGTGATCCGGACATCCTCGTGCTCGACGAGCCGGTCAATGGCCTGGATCCCGACGGGATCCGCTGGGTTCGGACCTTCCTGCGCGACTACGCGGCCCGTGGCCGTACGGTCCTGTTGTCCAGCCACCTGATGACCGAGATGGCAGACACCGCCGACGAGGTGATCGTGATCGTCCGGGGGCGTATCGCCGCACAGGGCCCGCTCGACGAGGTCAGCGCCGGGCACGCGTCGCTGGAGAGCGCGTTCTTCGCGCTCACCGGTGACCAGGGATCGGGGTGGTGAGCGTGGTGCTCGCCGCCACCCGCGCCGAGCTCACCAAGATCCTCACCCTACGCGGCACATGGACCGTCACCGGCGTCATCCTCGCCCTGCACCTGCTGATCTGCGTGGCGAACCTGCGGCAAAACACCGAGGCGGTCGCCAACATCACCCCGGATGGCCTGATCGAGCTGTTCGCCGGCCTGCCGCGTCCGGCGCACCCGGCGATCGTCGACTTCCTGATCTCCTCGTCGTTCCAGATGGGCCTGTTCCTGCCCGCCCTGGCTGCGGTGCTGGCGGGACAGGAGTTCCGCGCACGCCAGCTCGGGCAGTCGGTGCTGGCGGTGCCCCGCCGGGATGTGCTGGTCACCGCGAAGACCCTCGCGGTCGCTGCGTACCTGCTGTGCGTGTCGCTGGTGGTCGCGGGCATCAGCACCGCCTTCATGTACGCCGCGGTCAGAAGGTGGGATCCGACGGTCGTCACCAGCGACGACGCCCTGCTCGGACAGAGCCGGTTCCTGACCTTCGCCGTGCTGTCGGCCCTGGTCGCGTACGCCCTCACCCTCATCGCACGCAGCACCCTGATCGGCATCATCGCCTCCGTGGCACTCATCGCGGTCACCATGACCCAGGTCCTCGCCGTGTTCGTACCCGCGCTGGACGCGCTGTTCCCGCTCAGCGCCGGCCGCAACCTGCTGCTCAACCCCGAGGACAGCCGGCTCACCGCCGGTCCGGCACACGCTCTGGTGGTGCTGGTGCTGTGGCCGGTCCTCACCACCGCGCTCGCCGGATTGCTGCTGCACCGCAGGGACACCCGGTGACCGCGCTGCTGACCGCGGAACTGACCAAGATCCGTACCCTGCCGGCCACCTGGATCGCACTGGCACTCACAGTGGTCGCGAACACAGGGCTCGGCATCCTCGCCGCCACCGACGCCGTCCGGGTCGCCACCGGAGATGGCGAAGTAGCCGTCGGCCAGCTCGGCACGCCGATGCTCGCCCCGGTGTACGTGTTCATCGCCATCGCGGTCTTCGCGGCCGGCTCCGAGTACCAAGGCGGCCAACTCCGGGTCAGCCTGGCCTCCGTGCCGGACCGTACCCGATGGTTCTGCGCGAAGCTGACCGTGAGCGCCGCGGTCGCCCTGCTCGCCGCGATCCCCGCCGTGCTGCCCGGCCTGCTCGTCCAGCACGGCGCCGCGGGTGATCCCGCCGCTGGTCGCGCCGCCTCGGACCTGCTCACCCTGCTGACCGCCTACCTGCTGCTGAGCCTGATCGGTTTCGGCTTCGCGTTCCTCGCCCGCGGCCCCGTCACGCCACTGGCCGTCCTGGTCATCCTGCCGCTGCTGGTGTCGACGCCACTCAACGGCCTGTTCCCGCAGGTGACCAGGTTTCTGCCCCACGAGGCGACGCTCAGCCTCCTCAGCCGGGCCGCCGACCCGGCGACCGCCCTGGGCCCGGGAGCCGGGCTACTCGTGCTCACCGGCTGGGCGCTGCTGTTCGTCGGCATCGCCTGGGCCCTGATCGTGCACCGCGACAGCTGACGAAACTGCGCGCCGCCGAGCGACGGGTCACGCTCGCAACGATCACCGGGCGAGCGACGGGCAACCGGGCAGCCTCGACCAGCGGTGTGGTAAACCGCTGCGCCAACAGGCAATGCAACGGTCCCGACGGCACCTTGAACAAGGCAGAGCCGAAGACCTCGCGCTACTGCATCCTGTACGCCGGTGCCTGGCTGACCCGCAGCGGCCGACGGAGCCGCCTCAACCCGGCCCGACAGCCGGGCTTTCGTCATCCCGCAACCAAGGACAACTGTGCATTGGGCTTGTATGTCGAGATCCCCGGAGCCCAGCACACATTGACCACGTCCCTGCTCTCAGCCAACAACCGATCCACCGGTCAACTTCCGAGACCTGAGCGCCGACTTAGCCGTAGAAAGCGCGGCAAAGCGTTCGCCGCGGTGGAGTCGGTCGATGAGGTCGAGCACGGCCCGTTGTCCGCCGTGTGCGTCGACCCACC
>NZ_JBFBAO010000421.1:0-5528 GCF_040682255.1 Micromonospora sp. NPDC051296
ACCCGGATCGAGACTATCTGGCGGTCGAGGTGCACACGCCCGGAATTGCCAACCTGCTGGACCTGGTCCACCTGCGTGGCCTGGGCAACGTACGGGTCGCCGAGGGCGACGCGTTGGAGCTGCTCCGGCTGCTGCCGCCGGACTCGCTGGACGCGGTGCACGCCTTCTTCCCGGACCCGTGGCCCAAGTCCCGGCACCACAAGCGCCGGCTGATCCAGCCGACCCACGTCGCGCTGCTGCGCTCCCGGCTGGCCGTCGGCGGCACGCTGCACTGCGCCACCGACTGGGCCGAGTACGCCGAGTCGATGCGGGCGACCCTGGACGCCGACCCGGGCCTGGTCAACCTGCACGACGGCTTCGCGCCCCGGCCCGCCCACCGGCCGGTGACCCGGTTCGAGCGGCGGGCGCAGAACGCCGGCCGCCCGGTCGCCGACCTGCTCTACCGCCGCCGGTAAGGAAGGGCCCCGGCTGGCATCCGAGGGCATGATCCAGGCACCATGGACCGGCCATGACACTCACCGCCGCGCTGCCGAAGACCGCCGATCCCGACACCCTCTACGACGCGTTCGCCAGTTGGGCGTCCGAGCGCGGCCTGGATCTCTACCCCCACCAGGAGGAGGCGGTCATCGAGATCGTCTCCGGGGCGAATGTGATCATGAATACGCCGACCGGCTCCGGCAAGAGCCTGGTCGCGATCGCCGCGCACTTCGCCGCCCTGGCCGACAACCGGACCACCTTCTACACCGCGCCGATCAAGGCCCTGGTGTCGGAGAAGTTCTTCGCGCTCTGCGAGGTGTTCGGCGCCGAGAACGTCGGCATGCTCACCGGCGACGCGAGCGTCAACGCCGACGCACCGGTGATCTGCTGCACCGCGGAGATCCTGGCCAACCTGGCCCTGCGCGAGGGCACTCGGGCCGACGTCGGCCAGGTGATCATGGATGAGTTCCACTTCTACGCCGAACCCGACCGGGGCTGGGCCTGGCAGGTACCGCTGATCGAGCTGCCCCAGGCGCAGTTCGTCCTGATGTCGGCCACGCTCGGCGACACCACCCGGTTCGTCGACGACCTGACCCGGCGTACCGGCCGGCCCACCGCCGTCGTCCGCTCGGCCGAGCGGCCGGTCCCGCTGCTCTTCTCGTACGCGATGACGCCGCTGCACGAGACCCTCGAGGAGCTGCTGGAGACCAAGCAGGCCCCGGTCTACGTCGTGCACTTCACCCAGGCCGCCGCCCTGGAGCGCGCTCAGGCGCTGACCAGCGTCAACGTCTGCACCCGCGCCGAGAAGGACATGATCGCCCAGGCGATCGGCGGGTTCCGGTTCACCTCCGGCTTCGGCAAGACGCTGTCCCGGCTGGTCCGGCACGGCATCGGCGTGCACCACGCCGGGATGCTGCCCAAGTACCGCCGGCTGGTGGAGACCCTGGCCCAGGCCGGGTTGCTCAAGGTCATCTGCGGTACGGACACCCTCGGCGTCGGCATCAACGTGCCGATCCGCACGGTGCTGTTCACCGGCCTGTCCAAGTACGACGGCATCCGGACCCGGCTGCTCAAGGCCCGCGAGTTCCACCAGATCGCCGGCCGGGCCGGGCGGGCCGGCTTCGACACCCTCGGCCGGGTCGTGGTGCAGGCCCCCGAGCACGTCATCGAGAACGAGAAGGCCCTCGCCAAGGCCGGCGACGACCCGAAGAAGCGGCGCAAGGTGGTCAAGAAGAAGCCGCCGGAGGGGTCGATCGGCTGGGGCCAGCCGACCTTCGACCGCCTGGTCTCGGCCGAGCCGGAACCGTTGACGTCCAGCTTCCAGGTCAGCCACTCGATGCTGCTCAACGTCATCGGCCGGCCCGGCGACGCGTTCGCCGCGATGCGGCACCTGCTCACCGACAACCACGAGGACCGGGCGGCCCAGCGCCGGCACATCCGGCGGGCCATCGCCATCTACCGGGCGCTGAAGGCCGGCGGCGTGGTCGAGGAACTGCCCGAGCCGGACGAGACCGGCCGGCGGGTCCGGCTCACCGTCGACCTCCAGCTCGACTTCGCGCTCAACCAGCCGCTGTCACCCCTCGCGCTGGCCACCATCGAACTGCTGGACGCCGAGTCCCCGTCGTACGCCCTCGACGTACTGTCCGTGATCGAGTCGATCCTCGACGACCCGCGTCAGGTGCTCTCCGCGCAGCAGTTCAAGGCCCGCGGCGAGGCGGTCGCCGCGATGAAGGCCGAGGGCATCGAGTACGAGGCCCGCCTCGAACTGCTCGACGAGGTGACCTGGCCCAAGCCGCTCGCCGACCTGTTGGACAACGCGTACGAGATGTACCGGCAGGGGCACCCGTGGGTGGCCGACCACCAGCTCTCCCCCAAGTCCGTCGTCCGGGACATGTACGAACGGGCGATGACCTTCACCGAGTACGTGCAGTTCTACGGGCTGTCCCGCTCGGAGGGCCTGGTGCTGCGCTACCTCGCCGACGCGTACAAGACGCTGCGGCAGACGGTGCCCGAGGAGGCCAAGACCGAGGAACTGGTCGACCTGATCGAGTGGCTCGGTGAACTGGTCCGGCAGGTCGACTCCAGCCTGATCGACGAGTGGGAGCGGCTGCGCAACCCGACCGACCTGCCCGATGTCGCCTCCGCCCTGGAGGACCGCCCGACTGCGGTGACCCGCAACGCACGGGCGTTCCGGGTGCTGGTGCGCAACGCCCTGTTCCGCCGGGTGGAGCTGGCCGCGCTGCGGCACTGGGACGCGCTCGGCGAGCTGGACGCGGACTCCGGTTGGGGCGCGGACGCCTGGGCCGACGCGCTGGAGCCGTACTTCGAGTCGTACGGGGAGATCGGCACCGGGCCGGACGCCCGCGGCCCGGCGCTGCTCATGATCGAGCAGGGTCGGGAGCGGTGGACGGTGCGGCAGATCCTCGACGACCCGGACGGCGACCACGACTGGGGCATCAGCGCCGAGGTCGACCTGGCCGCCTCCGACGAGGCGGGCGCTGCGGTCGTGCGGATCACCGACGTCGGTCAGCTCTAGAAAATTCTTTCTTCAGGGGCCATCCGGAGTGTCCGGGTGGCCCCTTATCTTCCCTGGGCGATGTCAGACCCGTCGATTAGAATGTATGTACTAATCGAGTTCCTGACCTGGGAGGATGCTCGTGACCGCACCCATCTCCACCCCCCTCACGCCGTACGCCACCCTCCTCGGTTTCACCCGGTACGTCGACCGCACCGGTCCCACCAAGGCCAGCTTCGTCGGCGGCCTGCGTCGGCAGCGGGCCAGCCGCTCCGGCTTCAACCCTCACGGCCAATTCGTCAAGGCGCTCAAGGCCGACATCGCCTTCCACACCGGCGGCACCCACCTGACGCAGGTGGTCGACGTGGTCAAGCCCCGGTGGCGCCCGCTCTACCAGGCCCTCATGCCGGGGGCGACGGCCTGGCTGCACTCGCTCGGCGAGCCGACCGGCGTCGACCTGGCCCAGACCCGGGACGCCCTGGCCATGCTGGGCGACCTCCCCATCAAGATCAACCCCCACTTCGGCATCCGGTTCGCCGACGGCCGCGCCGAGGCGGTCCGGCTGCACTTCGACGAGGCCCCGCCCAGCGAGGAGGCGATGCTGGCCGCCCTGCACCTGACGGCCCGCCACATGGACGCCGTCCTGCCGCACGCCGAACCGGTCCTGGTCGACGTCCGCCGCGGCGTCACCCACCGGATGCCCGACCGGGTGAAGCCCGACGAGATCGAGCGCTGGCTGGCCGGCGAGGCTGCCGCCTTCCGCGCCATCTGGTCCGCCGCCGCCTGACCGGCGGCGGCACCGAGACAGCCCAAACTTTCACCGTCAAAGGTTGAACCCTCAATCATTTGTCGCTACGGTTGGTCGCAGCGGCGAGCCTGACCGGTTTCGACCGGTGTCTGCGCTTCCGTCCGCTGCGTCACCGTCCAACGGCCACCAGGCCAGCGCGGTGACTTCCTCCGGTGTCCCGGGCCCGGCCGGTCAACCAGCGATCACCTGAACGAGGAGGAGACCCATGACCCTGCCCACTCCCATCCGTGACGTCGGCGTACTGCTCGCCCGGATCGGTGTCGGCATCGTGTTCTTCGCCCACGGCTGGCAGAAGCTGGTCACCAACGGAGTCGACGGGACGGCCGCCTTCTTCGGCCAGGTCGGCGTACCCCTGCCCACCACCTCGGCCTGGTTCGCCACCGGCGTCGAACTGCTCGGCGGCGCGGCACTGATCCTCGGCGCGGCCGTGCCGGTCGCCGGGGTTCTGCTCGCCTTGCAGATGATCGGCGCGTTCGTCTTCGTACATGCCGGCAACGGCCTCTTCGTCGACCAGGGCGGCTACGAACTCGTCCTCACCCTCGCCGCGGCCAGCCTCCTGCTGGCGGCGGTCGGCGCCGGGCGCTTCAGCCTGGACCACCTCCTGTTCGGCCGTCGCCGCAGCACCGCCCCGGCCTCCGCCGACCTGGCGTCGGCCGGCCGCGCCTGACCGTTAACCGAGCCAGCACTGGCGGTCCGCTCCACCTCGGGCGGACCGCCAGTGCTGATTCGGCGACCCGGAGGTAGTGGACATCAGGCCCACAGGACGCATATCGGCCCCTAGGGTGTGGATATGCGATTCGACCAGCACACGATGGTGCTCCTGGTCCGGCCGGGGGACGCTCCCGACCTGCCGCGAGATGCGGCCGATCTGCTGGAGGACGCGCACCTGGCGCACCAGGCCGGGCTGGTGGAACAGGGTGCGGTGCTCGCGGCCGGACCGTTCGTCGACCACGACAACGAGCAGATCCGGGGTATCGCCGTGCTCTCGGTCGACCCGGAGATGGCCCGCGAGCTCTATCACAACGACCCCGCCGTCCGGTCAGGTCAGCTGATCGCGCACGTGTTCTCGTGGATGGTGCCGGAGGGCAACGTCCGCTTCGAGAACGTGCCGGTCCCCCGCTCGATGCTGGAGGTCGCCGCAGGCGACTGACGCCGGGGCCGCCCTGCCGGCGTCAGTCGGCGAGGTCGGCGGCGGCGAGCAACTCGGTCACCGGCACCACCCGTGGGTCGTCGACCGGGCCGACGATCACCCGCAGCGCCGGGAAGCGGTCGGCCAGCAGCCGACGGCACGATTCGCAGGGGGCCACCACGGTTCGGCCGCGGTCGCCTACCGTGACGATGGTCTCCAACTCGCTCACGCCCTGCGTGACGGCGGCCCCGAGTACGACCACCTCGGCGCAGGCACCCCCCGGCGGGTGCACGACGTTCACGCCGGACACGACCCGACCCTCGGCGGTCCGGGCCGCCGAGGCGAGGGTGTGGGCGGCGCTGCGGCAGCGCAGCTTGGCCACCGCGCTGGCGGCCTGCACCAGCGCCCGATCGGTGTCCCGCATGGTCATCAGCGTCCCCGTGCTCGCTCCTGCTCGGCGATCAACGATAGACCTGCCGCCCTGGGACACCCCCACCACACGGCCCCTAATGAGTTGTGGGAGTTGGCCGGTGGGTGAGGCAGACTCCTGGTGGGTAGCCGCTGGCGGATGAGCACTTGTTCGGCCTGGGCCTGGTGTG
>NZ_JBFBAO010000422.1:0-5524 GCF_040682255.1 Micromonospora sp. NPDC051296
ATGTTCACCGTCGCCTCGTCCGCCGGCCAGCCGTACGCCAACTCGTCGGCGCGCTTGGCCAGCCGGGCGGTGAACTCCTCGAACACCGGCCGCTGGACGTGCACGTCAAGCGCCTGCGGTCGAAGATCGAGCCGGAGCCGTCCACCCCGCGGCACATCGTCACGGTGCGCGGTCTCGGCTACAAGTTCGAGCCCTGATCCGGCGTTCGCGGGGCACCATCGCAGCCGCTCTGCCCTCGTGGCGCGGGCGGCGGGCTCAGAAGAGTTTGCGCAGCGCGGCCGAGATCTGGTCGACCTCCGTCAGTCGGCTCTCCGCAACGGCGATGACCAGGTCGAATGCGATGTCCTGATCGACGTCGTAGAGTTGGGCGACGGTGGCGGCCCCATTCCGGAGCAGGAACGCCAACGGCACGATCCAGCCGATCCGCTTGTTGCCGTCGAGGAACGGGTGATTGCTGACCAGCGAGTGCAGCAACGCCGCCGCCTTGGTCCACAGCTCCGGGTAGGCGTCCTCGCCGAAGACGCTGGTCCGAGGCCGGGCGACGGCGGATTCGATCAACCCGGCGTCCCGGACTCCGACGCCGATCTTGCGGGCGATCCGATGGTAGCAACGCTGCTACCAAGATCGCGCTGAGTTGTCAGTTCGGGTCGGCGGGATGGGGGGCGACCATGCCCTGGCGGACCCGTGCGGCGCACAGCTCGGCGAGCTTGGCGTACGCGGCCGGGCCGACGAGTGCGGTCAGCTCCGGGCCGTACGACAGGTACATCGGCTCGGTGCCGACGTGCGCGTCGGTGGAGGAGGTGCACCACCAGTCGAGGTCGTGCCCGCCGGCGCCCCAGCCCCGCCGGTCGAACTCGGCCAGCGTGGAGACCAGCACCTTCGTGTTGTCCGGCCGCTTGACCCACTCCTGGTCCCGCCGGACCGGCAGCTGCCAGCACACGTCCGGCTTGTACTCCAGCGGGTGCACCCCGTCGCGCAGCGCCTGGGCGTGCAGCGCGCACCCGCCGCCGCCGGGGAAGTCGGCGTCGTTGAGGAAGACGCACGGGCCGTCGGAGTCCTGGGTGGCAGTGCGCCGCGCCGGGTTCTTGCCGTCCACGGTGTCGTTCTCGGTCCAGTTCTTGAAGCCGCGGCGGAAGTGCTGCCAGTTCGCCGGGGTCAGCCGCTTCACCGCGGTGCGGACCCGCTTCTCGTCGTCGGAGTCGGTGAAGAACGCGCCGTGCGAGCAACAGCCGTCGGCGGACCGTCCAGCGATGATGCCGTGGCAGCCGCGGCCGAAGACGCAGGTCCACCGGGACAGCAGCCAGGTGAGGTCGGCCCGGACCAGGTGCCGCTCGTCCGCCGGATCGACGAATTCGATCCACTCCCGAGGGAAGTCCAGCGGCACCTCACGGCTGCGCGGATCTGCCGGGTCGTCCACGAGTACGCGGAGTTCGATCTGACCTGTCACCCGGCCAGCGTACGCGCGGTGTGCCGGGCAGGTCGGTGAGTGACGCGAACCGGTTGGCCTAGGGTGCTCACCATGCGACTGGGTGTCCTCGACGTCGGTTCGAACACGGTGCATCTGCTGGTGGTCGACGCCCACCGCGGGGCGCACCCGTGGCCGGCGCACTCCGAGAAGGCGGTGCTGCGGCTCGCCGAGCAGATCGGCCCGGACGGCGCGCTCCGCGAGGCCGGCGCGGACGCCCTGGTCAAGGCGGTCAGCGCGGCCCGGACCTCGGCCACCGCCCTGGAGGTCGACGACCTGCTCGCCTTCGCCACCTCCGCGGTACGCGACGCCACCAACGCCGCCGAGGTGCTGGCCCAGGTCCGGGACGCCACCGGGGTGCGCCTGGAGGTCCTCTCCGGCGCGGACGAGGCGCGGATGACCTTCCTCGCGGTCCGGCGCTGGTTCGGCTGGTCGGCGGGGCGGCTGCTGGTGCTGGACATCGGCGGTGGCTCGCTGGAGATCGCGGCGGGCGTCGACGAGGACCCGGACGTCGCGGTGTCGCTGCCGCTCGGTGCCGGCCGGCTGACCCGGGAGCGGCTCGGAATCGACCCGGAGAGTGTGGTCCCGCCACCGCCGGCGGCCGTGGACGAGCTGCGTGAATACGTCGACGGCCTGCTCGACCCGGTGGTCGACCGGATGACCGAGGTGGGTTGGGAACGCCCGGTGGCCACCTCCAAGACGTTCCGCACTCTGGCCCGGCTCGCCGGGGCAGCCCCCAGCGGCGCGGGGCTCTGGGCCCGGCGCAAGCTCACCCGCTCCGGGCTGCGGCAGGTGCTCGGCTTCATCCGGCACATCCCGCCGGCCCAACTGGTCGAGCTGGAGGGGGTGAGCGCCGGCCGGGCCCACCAGGTGCTGGCCGGTGCCGTCGTCGCCGAGTCGGTGATGCGGCGACTCGGCGTGGACTCGCTCGACGTCTGCCCGTGGGCGCTGCGGGAGGGCGTGATCCTCAGCCGGTTGGACAAGTTGGCACCGGTGTGATGCCGTCCGTCCGCATCACCCGCTTTGCCGCTTCTCGTCACGCTGCCTCAATCGACGCGGGTTACCCTCGGTGGTGTGACTTCCCGCGTCCCGGTGCTCCTGTCCAGTTCCTCGGTCTTCCCTGAGCGGACCGCAGCGGCGTTCCAACTGGCCGCCGCGCTCGGCTACGACGGGCTCGAGGTGATGGTCTGGACCGACGCGGTCAGCCAGGACGGCGGTGCCCTGCGTGGGCTGGCCGACCACTACGGGGTGCCGGTCCTTTCCGTGCACGCGCCCTGCCTGCTGGTGACCCAGCGGGTCTGGAGCCCGGACCCGTGGGAGCGGCTGCGCAGGGCGGCGGTGCTGGCCGAGACGCTGGAGGCGCCGACCGTGGTGGTGCACCCGCCGTTCACCTGGCAGCGGGACTACGCGCGCAACTTCGCCGAGGGGCTCGACAAGGTGGCCGGCCAGTTCGGGGGGCTGCGGTTCGCGGTGGAGAACATGTACCCGGTACGGATGGCAGGCCGGCAGTTCGTCCCGTACGTGCCCGGCTGGGATCCGACCGAGTCCGGCTACTCCTCGTACACGCTCGACCTGTCGCACTGCGCCGCCTCGCACACCGACGCCCTTGAGATGGCCGACCGGATGGGCGCCGGCCTGGCGCACGTACACCTCGGTGACGGCACCGGCGAGGGGCGCGACGAGCACCTGGTGCCCGGCCGCGGCAGCCAGCCCTGCGCCGAGCTGCTGCGCTCGCTGGCCGGTCGGGGCTTCACCGGCTCGGTCGCGGTGGAGGTGACCACCCGGGGCGCGAGGAGCCGGCAGGTCCGCGAGGCGGATCTGCGCGAGGCGCTGGCCTTCGCCCGTCAGCACCTCAACACCCCGTCCCCGGTCGACGCCTGACCAGCGGCCGGGTGGTCGGTCAGGGCACGGGTGCCAGCGGATCGGTCTGGCTTGGTACGGCCGCCCGCTTGCGGGCCCGATGAGCGGCCACGTGCGACCGCGTGGCGCAGCGCTCCGAACAGAACCGTCGGCAGCAGTTGGACGAGGTGTCCAGGTAGACGTTGCCGCAGCGGTCGTCCGCACAGACGCCGAACCGGGCGCTGCCGTACTCGCAGAGCCAGACCGACAGGCCCCAGACGGCACCGGCCAGGTATTCCGAGCTGACCGAGGCACCCCGGCTGGTGACGTGCATGTGCCAGTCGCTGGAGTCGTGCCCCGAGATGCGCGGCTGGACCGGGTATGCCTCCAGCAGCGTGTTCAGCTCGGCCACCGCCTGGGCGTCGCGCCCGGAGGTGCCGTATTCGAAGACGTCACGCAACCGCTTCTGCGCGCGCCGGAAGGTCGCCAGATCCCGCTCCGCGACCTCGTCGCGCATCCACGCGTTGTCGTCGGGGAAGATGGCCCGTAGGTCGTCGAGGTCGTCCAGGCGGGCGTTGACAAGGTCAACTCCGGTCCGGGCGTACGCGTCGAAGTTCACGCCTTCAAAGGTAGACGACTCATCCGGTACGCGCCGTGTCGATGTAGTGCGGCAGGAACCGGGCGAACCCATCGGTGATCAGGCTCGCGCTCTCCCGCACCCCGGCGCCCGCTGACTCCCCGTCAACGATCCAGCTGCCCAGCACCATCCGGCTACCCGCCAACTCGGGCAGCGCCCGGAACTCCTGATAGCAGAAGCCCTCGTCGCCGTAGTCGCCCGGGTTCGCGATCTCACCACCGGCGGTGACGATCCGCACTGCGGCGCCCTCTCGGCCGAGCAGCGGCTTCGCGACGTACTCCGGCATCCCGCGCGGCGAGTCGAGGTACGCGGGCAGCAGCAGCTCGTGCCCCGGATACAGCTCCCAGAGCACCGCCAGCAACGCTTTGTTGGACAGCAGCAGCTTCCAGGCCGGTTCGATCCAGGTGGTCGGCGTGCCCGGCGCCAGCGCCAGGGGCCCGTACGGCTCGGCGAGCATCCACTCCCACGGGTAGAGCTTGAAGCAGGTGGTGACCGGACCGTCGGCGGCGTCGACGAAGCGGCGGCCGTCCCAGCCGATGTCCTGGATCGGCAGCAGCTCGACCTCCAGCCCGGCCTGGCGGGCGGTCTCGGCCAGGTAGCCGGCGGTCATGTGGTCCTCGCCGCTCTCCTCCTCGTTCGACCAGACCACGTGTACCCGCCGGTCGTGCAGGCCGGCGCCGATCTTCGCCCAGGCCGCGACCAGCCGCTCGTGCAGGCTGTTCCACTGGTCCAGTTCCGGCCGGGTGTGCTCGAGCCAGTACCACTGGATGATGCTCGCCTCGACCAGCGCGGTCGGAGTGTCAGCGTTGTACTCCAGCAGCTTCGGCGGCCAGCTGCCGTCGTACCAGAGATCGAAACGGCCGTAGAGGGTGGGCGGCGTCTCCCGCAGCGACCGGGCGACCGCCTCGGCCGCCCAGTCGGGGATGCCGAACTCGGCGTACCGGTTGCGCGCCACCACGTGCGCGGCGGCGGCGACCGACATCCGGTGCAGCTCCTCGGTGGCCTCCTCCAGCCGCAGCACCTCGTCCAGCTCGAAGGCGTACGCCGCGGTCTCGTCCCAGTACGACATCACCCCGCCGTCGGGCAGTTCGGTGTCGACGTACACCAGGCCCTGCTCGCGGATGGTGGCGTCCCAGTCGGGACGCGGGCTGACCCGCTCGCGACGCACCCTCAGCCGCCGCAGGAGGCGAGGTGGGTGCCGAAGCCGCCCCGCTCGGGCACGGCCGCGCCGACCGGCTCCGGGGCACCCCGGCCGGCCGGGTCGGCGACCGATGCCGGTACCCGCATGGCGAGGGCCACGGTGTCACCGCCGCCCGTCGGACCGAGGGCGCAGTCATCGTCGTCGTCGGAGGTCATGTTGCAGCCGGAGAGGGCGAGCGCCAGGGCGGTGAGCGCGCCGAGCTGCACGGAGGCCGAACGGAGCCGGCGGCGGGGGCGTTGTTCCACGCCATCGTTGTAACCGATGAACGCCACGCGCGTCGCCCCGGGCCTAATGAGTTGTGGGAGTTGGCCGGTGGGTGAGGCAGACTCCTGGTGGGTAGCCGCTGGCGGATGAGCACTTGTTCGGCCTGGGCCTGGTGTGG
>NZ_JBFBAO010000423.1:0-5523 GCF_040682255.1 Micromonospora sp. NPDC051296
ACGCCGCACCACCCGCACCGCGCACGGCCGCGCCCAGCACCACCCGCGCGCCCCGCACCACCCACGGCCACGCCGCACCACCCGCACCGCCGCACTCCCCCGCGCCCCGCGCAACCCGCGCCCCCCGCACCGCCGCACCACCCACGGCCACACGCCGCACCACCCGCACCGCACTCCCCCGCGGCCCCGCCGCCCCGCGTCCCGCGTCCCGCGTCCCGCGTCCCGCGCCCCGCGCCCCGCGCCCCGCATGATCGTGCTCGATCAATCGATCGAATGGCCTCATTTCGATTCCGACACCACTCGATCTCTGAAGTGGAGCGTGTCGCGCAGGCGCGGATGGGTGATCCGGACGACGCACACGACAACCCGGTCCAGATCTTGGACAGTTTCCGTTAATTGAAAACGGAAAGTGTCCAAGATCTCGGGCCCGCATCTCACATTATGGAACCGCGACGCTCGGGGTGAGAACTGACAGGGGTGAACACATGGATGACGGAACGTTCACCGACACCTGGGACGACACCATTGAACCAGCAGCAGCAATTTTCTATAAGATAGATATATGTCATTAAATGCCAGTACTCGCCGGCCTCCCGATCGGCAACAGGAACGGACGCGCGCGGGGCCGGCATCCAGCGCACCGATGCGGCAGCCACTCGAACCGACCAGCAGCCAAGCGAACCGACCAGCAGCCAAGCGAACCGACCAGCAGCCAAGCGAACCGACCGGCGGCCAAGCGAACCGGCCGGCAGCCACGAGAGCTGACCGGCTGCTATTTGAGCTGGCCGGCGGTGAGGCCGGACTGCACCTGGCGCTGGAAGGCTACGTACACCAGCAGGACCGGCACCACCGCGATGGTGAGGCCCGCGAAGAGCTGCGCGTAGTCGCCGGCGTAGCCCTGGTTGACCGAGAGCGCGGCCAGCCCCTGGGCGAGCACCCATTTGGACTCGTCGCCCTGCATCAGCACCTGGGGCAGCAGGAACTGGTTCCAGTGGTTGAGGAAGTTGAAGATGGCCAGGCTGATCATTCCCGGTCTTGCCATCGGCAGCATCACCCGGAAGAAGAGCCGGAAATGGCCGCACCCGTCGACCAGCGCGGCCTCCGCGACCGAGGTGGGCAGGGTGCGGAAGAACGCGGTCAGGAAGAACACCGTGAACGGTAGTGAATACGCGGCGTAGACCAGGATCAGGCCGGTCCAGGTGTTGAACAGCCCGGCGTTGCGGACCACGAAGAACAGCGGCACCAGGGCCAGGAAGACCGGGAACATCAGGCCGCCGACGAACAGGTAGTAGAGCACCTGCCGGCCGCGGAACTCGTAGCGGGCGAAGACGTACGCGGCGGTGGCGCCGGTCAGCATGGTCAGCGTGACCGACCCGGTCACCACCACCAGGCTGTTGAGGAAGTACCGGCCGATGTGCGCGCCGGTCCAGGCCCGCGCCCAGTTGTCGAGGCGCAGCGCGCCGGGCAGCCCCCACGGGTCGGCCAGGATCTCGGCGTTGCTCTTGAACGAGCTGATCACCATCCACAGCAACGGCAGCACGGTCACCGCGCCCCAGAACAGCAGGAAGCCGTGCGACAGCACGTTGACCACGCCCAGCTCGCGGCGGACCGGGCGGTCGGCGCGGGTGGTGGCGGGCGCGGCCGGTGCCGGGGCGGCGGGATTGTCCAGTGTGGTCACGAGTACTCAATCCTGTCGCGTCTGCCCATCCGCAGCGCCAGCACCGCCACCGAGAGGGTGAGGAAGAACATCACCACGCCGATCGCCGAGGCGTACCCGAACTTGGTCTCGCTGCCGAACGCGGTGTCGTACATCCGGACGCCGATGACGTCGGTGGAGAAGTTCGGCCCGCCGTTGGTCATCAGCTGGACGAGGATGAAGCCGTCGAGGGCGAAGATGGCCAGGTACACCCAGGCGACCTGCACGGTGTCCCACAGCAGCGGGATGGTCACCCTCCACAGGGTGGTGAGCCGGTCGGCGCCGTCGAGCATGACGGCCTCGTAGATCTCCTTCGGCACGGCGGACATGGCCGCGCCGAAGAGCACCACGTAGAAGCCGACGTTGCTCCAGATCATCACCGCAAGTACGCACCAGAAGGCGGTGCGGGGGTCGCCCAGCCAGGTCGGCGCGGCCAGCCCCACGGCGTTCATGGCGCTGGTGAGCAACCCCTTGCTCGGGTGGTAGACCTCCTTCCAGAGCAGGGCGATGATGACCACCGAGAGCACCTGCGGAAAGAAGTAGACCGTCCGGTAGACGGCACTGCCGCGGACCCCGGTCACCCCGGCCCGGCCCTTGCGACCGCCCATGTTGAGCATGGTGGCAAAGAACAGGCCGAGCACGATCGTCAGCACCGGCACCAGGGCGAGCAGGATCGCGTTGTTCTTCAGCGCGTTCCACACGTAGTCGTCGCGCCACAGGGCCTTGAAGTTGGCCAGCCCGACCGGGTCGGCCTCGGCGGAGTAGCCGAGCCAGTCGGTGGTGGAGATCTGGAAGGCCTGCAGGTACGGCGAGACCACGAAGACGACGTAGAGCAGCAGCGGCGGCACCAGGAAGGTGGCGATCAACGGGTACTTGCCGTGTTTCACGACGGATCCTCAGGTCAGTCGGCCCGCTTGTACTTGGTGATCGAGCTGTCCTGGGCGATCGAGTCGGCACCCTTCTGGCACTGGTCGAGGAATTCCGCCGGGCCGATCCGCCCGCTGAAGAACTCGCCGCAGGCGGCGTCGACGAGGTTGCGCTCCAGCTTGCGGTAGTAGTTGTTGTAGACCCAGTTGAAGCCGTTGGTGCCGGACGCGTCCAGCGCCTTGACCACCGTACCGAGGCCGAACGGCAGCTCCACGCCGTCGGTGGCGCCGGCCACCACGGTCAGGCTTGCGACCTTGCGGGTGAAGTCCTGGGCACCCTGGCGGGACAGCATCACCCGGAAGTATTCCAAGCCACCGGCGACGTTCTTCGCCTTCGCCGGCACCATGAACGGCTCCCCGGCGGTGCCGCGGATCGCCTCGTACGGCAGCTTGTCGCCGGCGCCCAGGCTCGGCGTCGGCTGCACGGTCATGTCGAAGCCGTTCGGGGTGACGTCGGCCTGCTCGCTCTCCAGCCAGGACCCACAGGAGATGAAGGCGGCCTTGCCCTGGCACCAGGCGGTCTGCGACTGCTTGTGGTCGAGGCCGGGCGAGCCCTCCAGGATGTAGCGGTCCTTGACGATCTGGTGCCAGGCGTCGGCCGCCATCCGCATCGCGTCGGAACGCCAGGCGTTCGGCTCCAGGTTGTCGATGGCGGTGGCGACCTGCGGCCCGCCGAACTTGATCGCCGTCGAGATCACCGGCCAGCTCATGTAGCGGGGGTGGATCCCGGCGTACGTCCAGGGGGCGATGCCGGCGGCCTTGATCTGCTTGCACAGCGCGATGTGCTCGTCCCAGGTCTTCGCGTACGCCCAGCCCCGGTCGGCGAAGATCTTGGTGGAGTGCCAGATGCCGTAGACGGTGTAGGTGTAGTTCATCACCAGGAACTTCCCGTCGTACGAGCCGACCTCGACCGCGCCCGGCAGCAGGGTCTCCCGCACCGTCTTGCCGGGGATGTCGAGGCTCGGCGCGTCGAGCAGCTCACCCAGGTCGGCGAGGGCGTTCTGGGAGACCAGACCGTTGAAGTCGATCTGGCCGGCGCCGGAGTTGTTGACCACATCGGGCGGGGTGCCGTCGACGAAGCGGGGCTGGAGCGTCTTGCTGATCTCCTGGGTCGCCGAGTGGTCGATCTTCGCCTTCGGGTACCGGTCGGTGTACATCGCCTGGTGCGCCTTGGCGTACTCCTCACCGAACCCGCCGTTGAAGATCACCACCTCCAGCGGCGCGTCCTCGGCGACCCCGAGCGGGTTCTGCGCGCTCTTGGTGCCCCGGTAGCTGTCGCCGCCGTCGTCGCCACCGCCGCCGGTGGCGCAGCCGGCGAGCAGCCCGGCGGCGGGGGTGGCCAGCAGGCCGGCGGCGGCGGTCCGCCGCAGGATGTCACGCCTGTTCATGCTCTCTCCTCGGGTCCGGTCTGCGGCGGACGCCGCCTGGGGGTGGCGGCCGCCGGTCGAGGCGCAGGGGAAGTTTGTCTTCAATTCACAATCGCTTGCTGAAGAATTTCTACGGCAGCGGGGCGTCGACTTCAAGCCCCGGGGCCCGAACCGTTATCACCCCGGTCACCGCCACGGCTGGCATACCCTCGGACCATGCGCCGCCTGGCCCGACTCGCCGCACGGACGTCGGCCGACCGCGAGCGCTACCTCGACCTGCTGCGCGGGCTGGCGATCATCCTGGTCGTCCTCGGCCACTGGACGATCGCCACCATCTACTACAACCGGCACGGTCAGCCGGACGGCCACTCGGCCCTGCCCACGATCCCCTGGGCCTACCCGCTGACCTGGGCCGTCCAGGTCATGCCCGTGTTCTTCCTGGTCGGCGGGTACGCCAACGCCGCCTCGCTCGCGGCGCACCGCGCCCGCGGCAGCGACGCGACCGACTGGCTGCTCGGCCGCAGCGCCCGGCTGCTGCGCCCGACCACCGCGCTGGTGCTGGTGCTCGCCGGCGGCTCGCTGATCGCCCGACTCGCCGGCGTCGAGGCGAGTCTGATCCGTACCGTCGTCTGGTTCGCCACCATCCCGCTGTGGTTCCTCGCCGCCTACTTCGCGGTGGTGCCGCTGACCCCGCTGATGTACGCGCTGCACCGCCGCTTCGGGCTGATGGTGCCGGCGGCCCTGGCGCTCCTGGTGGCCGTCGGCGACCTGGGTCGCGCGCTCGGGCCCGCCGGGGTGGCTCTGCCCAGTTACCTGTTCGGCTGGCTCGCCATCCACCAGCTCGGCTTCGCCTGGTACGACGCCCGCCGGGGCCACTGCCGACCGGACACCCCCCGGGCCGGCGCGGGCACCAACCCCCGCACCGGCGGACACGCCGGGATCCGGACCCGGTGCCTGTCCATGTCGCGCCGGGCCGCGCTGACGATGATCGCCGGCGGGCTCGCCGTCGCGGCGCTGCTCACCGGCCCCGGCCCCTACCCGGTCAACATGATCAGCCTGCCCGGCGAGCGGCTGGCCAACGCCGCCCCGCCGAGCGTGGCGCTGCTCGCGGTGGCCACCGCCCAACTCGGGGTGATCCTGCTACTACGCGAGCGGGCGGAGCGCTGGCTGCACCGCAGCCGCCCCTGGCAGGCGGTGATCGCCGTCAACTCGGTGGTGCTCACCGTCTTCCTGTGGCACCTGAGCGCGGTGGTGCTGCTGGTGGGCGCGCTGTACGGGCTCGGCGTGCTGCCCACCCCAGCGGCCGGCTCGGCGGCCTGGTTCGCCTGGCGGCTGCCCTGGGTGCTGATGCTGGCCGTGGTGCTCGCCGGGCTGGTCGCGATCTTCGGCGGGATCGAGGCCCGCATGGGCCGGTCCACCGCGAACCGTCCGACGAGCGGGAGCGGCGAGGCCGGCCGCCCGCGGGGAGACGGGCGGGCGGGCGGGCGGGGGGGGGACCCCCCCCCCGAGCGGTCCCGGGCCCGGGTAGCCCCCC
>NZ_JBFBAO010000424.1:0-5505 GCF_040682255.1 Micromonospora sp. NPDC051296
GGGGCGCCGCCCGGCGCCGCCGCCGACCGTCCCCGCGCCCCGGCCGCCCACCACGACGCCCGCCCCGCTGCCGCTGCCCACCCCGAACCCGACCCGGACGCCGAGGCCCACTCCATCGCCGAGCGCGTCGCCGACCGGCTCTCCGACGCCGACCGGCGGGCCCACCTCGCCGACCGCCTCGGTCGCCCCGACCGTGTCGACGGACCCGCCGGCCTCAACGAACCCTTCAACGAACCCGCCGGCCTCAACGAACCCCTCAACGAAGCCGCCGGCCTCAACGAACCCCTCAACGAAGCCGCCGGCCACGACGGAACCGGGCGGATCGACCGACCCGAGCGCGTCGACGGGCCCGAGCGCGTCGGTCGATTCGCCGGCATCGACGGATCCGAGCACGTCGGCGGACCCGGTTGGATCGATCGCTCCGACGGTCCCGGCGCCCGAACCCCCATCGGCCGCGCCGCTGACCAGCGTCATCCCCGAACCGATGCGTCCCGCCGCTTCCGACCTGACCAGCACTGCCCGGTCCCGGCACGCTCGGCGGCGTGGTCGTCGGCCTGCCTAGATGCCCGGCGCGCAACCTCGATCGGGTAAACGGGGCACCGCCCACGCGAGATTTTGGACAGTTGCCGTTCTCGATGAACGGCGTTCAAAGACGAGGCACTGGGTGGTGGGTCAGCCCGCGCCGGCTCGCCCTCGTCGAACCCTGACGGCGGCTCGGCCTCCTGGCCGGCGTGGGCCAGCCGGATTCCGCCCGGCGGCGGCCCCGCTCCCTCGGCGGTCAGCCGTCGTCGGCGAGGCGGTGGCGGTTGGCGTCGATCCAGGCATCGAGGGCGGCCGGGTCGTCCGGGTCGACGCCGTCGGCCATCAGCTGCGCGACGGCGGCAGTCGCCGGGCTGCGCCGCTCGCCGGTGGCGTAGAGCCGGACGAACTCCGGCACCATCTCCTCGATCGCGGCGTCGGTCCCGGCCGCGGCCGACGCGGGCAGCCCGCGCCGGCGGGCCGCGTACCCGGTCCAGGCGCGGAGCACCCGGGGCAGCATCGCGGCGTCGTCCATGTCCAGCACGGCCCGGCGGTGCACCCAGTCCAGCAGGAACAACCCGGCCACCGTCGGGCTCCAGCGCAGCGGGTCGGCGTCCGGGAAGGTGGCCGCGTGGTCGAGCAGCAGGCCGAGGCAGAAGTGCAGGGAGGCCAGTTCCGCACCGTCGACGGCGTCCAGCCCGGCCCGGGCCGCCTCCGGTGCGGCCAGGAAGCGCCGGATCTCCTCGGCCCGCTCGGCGTCCGGCAGCGGATCGTCGGGCAGCCGGGGCGGCGGCGTCGTCGCGGCGGGCAGGACCGCCAACCGGGCCCCGACCAGCGCGCGATCGGTGGCCAGCGAACTCGTCCCGGGCAGCTGACCCAGGCGGTCGGTGACCGCCAGGTGACGGGTCACCTCGTCGCGCATCCGGGTCGGGTCCTCATCCCGGAACCAGGTCAGCTCGTCGGCGGCACAAAGCTGCCGGACCTGCTCCAGGATCCGGCTGGCCGGCCCGCCGACGAAGACGTCCTTGGTGATGCCGATGTTGTGGTCGACCAGCGCCACCAGCGCGTGTTCCGGCCCGCCGGAGGCGTCGTCGTACGCGAAGGTGGCCAGGTACGAGGTTTGGTCGCCGTACACGTCACCGTACGCCCAGGTGCCGGTGAGGTGGACCTTGCCGAGCTGGCCTGACCAGGCAGGTGCGGCGGCACCGGGGCGTACCCGCTCCGCACCGCTCGCGTCCGGCACCAGGGCGGCGAAGACCGCGCGCACGGTGGTTGCCGCTGCGGTCCGCCGTCGTGAGGTGGCCGCGAGGAAGCCGGCCACGAATTCGCGTACCGCCGTGTCCCGATCGGTCTCCGCGACCTCGTACACGCTGCCCAGCAGTGCCGCGCCGAGCATTTCCGCGTCGAGCGCCGAGTCGAGCTTGGTCACGTCGCGTGCGGCGTGCAGCACCGCGTCGTAGGGGGTCAGTGGCGTGGCCATGACCCGACCCTACGCCGCTCGCCGCCCGGTCATGCGCTGAGCGAACCGACCGGCGTGGGCCGGTCTCGGAACTGAGCCGCGGACCTCACCGGTGCCGGGCGACCTCCAGGACGGTCCGGGCGTCGGCGTGGGCGGCGATCACCGCCCGCACCGGGGCGAGCACGTACTCGTCACCGACGAGGGCCACCGCACCCGTCAGCCGCGTCTCGGCCCGCTGGCGGGCTCGCCGGGCGGCCCACCTCGACAACGGCCGGGTCAGGGCCGCCACCAGCAGCCCGGCCAGCAGTCCACCGAGCAGCAGCAGGGTCGGCGCGGGCACCTCGCCGACCATCGGAGGCCGCAGCTCCGGCAGCCCCAGGGCCCGTAGTGCGTAGCCGAGGACCAGCCAGCCCAGCCCGGCCGCCGCCGCGAGGGTCACCAGCCACTGCACCCCGCCGACCAGCCGCCACCAGGTCCGGGGCCGGTTCATGCCCGGGTCGGCACCGGCGACCGCGCGGTCCAGGGCGTCCGGCAGGTCGCCGAGGCGGGAGCGGGCGGCCGTGGCCACCGAGTCCGGCCAGACGCTCGGCAGCCCCGCGGCGGCCCGCTCGGTCACCGTACGCAGCGCCAGCGCCAGCGCGGACTTGTCGGCGGCGCTGGGCTCGGGTACGGACGTCGCGGCGACCAGGCTCTCCGCCGGGTCGCCTTGCGGGCCGGACAGGTGCAGCCGGCGCAGCGGGTCGGGGCGCAGCCGCCGCCAGATCCGCGTCAGCGGCCAGCCGGTGGTCGACGCGGCCCGGTGCCGGTACGCCTGCTCGACCGCCGCCACGACCGCCGGAACCCCCGCCACGGCACCCAGCGCCCGGTCCAGCGCGCCGACCGCGGGATCGTCCGGGGCGAGCGCCGGCCGGGGTGCCCCGACCATCTCGTCCAGCGCGGCGACCACGGCGTCCACATCCCCGGAGAGTCGGCGCAGCGCGGCCTGCCGCTCGGCGACGGTGCGCTCCAGCGCTGCCCGCAGCCCGTCCGGCCCGGCCGGGCCGGCGATGGTGGAGGCCAGCAGCGGCACCTCCTCCAGCCCGTCCGCGTCGAGCAGCCGGCGCAGGTCGGCCAGCACCCGGGGCACGTCGGCCGGGGGCAGCCGGTCGGTCTGGTTGAGCACGACCAGGGTGACGTCCCGGTGCTGGTGGAACTCGCGAAGGTAGCTGCTGTGCATCACCCGGTCGGCGTACTTCTGCGGGTCGACCACCCAGACCACGAGGTCCACCAGGCCGAGCAGCCGGTCCACCTCCAGCCGGTGCGAGTGCTGCACGGAGTCGAAGTCCGGCAGGTCGAGCAGGATCAGCCCGTGCAGGGTGGACTCGTCGTCGCCGTCCAGCACGCTCTCCCGGACGAACCGGTGCCGGGGCAGCACACCGAGCCAGTCGAGCAGCCGGGTGCCCCCGTCGAGCGGTCCCCAGACGCAGGCGTGGGTCACGCCGGTGGTCGGCCGGCGTACCCCGACGGGCGACAGGTCCATCCGGGCCATCGCGTTGAACAGGCTCGACTTGCCGCTGCCGGTCGTGCCGGCCAGCGCCACGACGGTGTGATCGCGGGACAGCGACAGCCGGGTCCCGGCCCGCTCGACCAGCGTGCGCGCCGGGACGAGCGGGGTGTCCGGCAGGTGGCCGTCGACGATGCCGAGGAACCGGTGCACCGCCTCCAGCCGGGCGACCAGCTGGTCCGGGTCCACCCGCCCGTCGGCCCGGAACGCATCCCGCAGACGCTCGCCGATGCCGGTCACGGCTGTCCCTGGTCGGTCACCGGGGTGCTCAGCGCTCGGGCGGCGCTGGCGAATCCGCTGTGCAGCCGGGCCGTCTCCACCCGTCTGGCCGCCTGGCGCAGCGCCGCCGCGGTCCGGGCCGCCGGCCGCGCCTGGTCGGTCCGAGCAAGAAAGCGGGCCGCCTCGGAGTCCAGCAGGGCCCGCGTCCGCTCCAGCAGGTCTTGCCGGGCCTTGCCGGCCAGCGTACGCACGGCCTGGTCGCCGAAGATCGCCTGGAGCACGGCCTGCCCGGCGACGGTCGTGCCGGCCCCGGTGGCGACCTCCAGTCCGGTCGGGATGAACGCGGTGGAGGCGAAGACCGCGATCATCACGGCCAGCCCGGTGGCGTTCACCGCGTACGCCGCCGTCCGGGCCACGAAGCGCCGGTCGCCGCCCTCGGCCCGAACCAGCTCCAGCACGCCGCGCTGCCAGTCCCGGACCAGCCGCTCGGCGCGTTCGGGCAGGTCGGGCGAGTGGTGGGCGAGATCCGGTTCGAGTAGTGCGGCCCCGGCCGGGTGCGCCTTCCACCCGGTGTACGCGTGGTCGGCCGCCTCGGCGGCGACCCCGCGCAGCAGGGTCACCAGTTGGGACTCGATCGCGTCGCGTAGTTCGACGGCCGGCGCCGGACGCCGACTGAACGCGGCCGTGATCCTGTCGCGCAGCCGGCCGATCCGTGCCTCCAGGGTGCGGAAGAACTCGCCGGTGCCGATGAATTCCTGCCAGCGGGCGAGCACCTCGCCGCGGAGCAGCCGGCCGTCGCGCAGCCCCTGCTCGACGGTGTGGTTCGCGGCCCGGTACGCGGCGGTTACCCGTTCGTCCAGCGCGTCGGCGGCGGCCACCTGCTCGTCGGCGGCCCCGGCCAGGCTCTCCACGGCTGGTTGCAGGGCGGCCAGCGCGCCGCCCAGGGTCTGCCGGATCACTGCCGAGCGGGCGTCCGCGTCGGCGGCGAGCCGGGCGAACCAGTCCGCCAGGGGCGCGGTGATCCGGCCAGGCAGCAAGCCCTGCCCGTCGACCCAGGTTTCCGGCAGGACGAACAGCGGTGCCGAGCCGAGACCCTGCTCGGCGAGCATCTCGGCAAGGTGGGCGGCGACCTCGTCGGTGGCCTCCGCCGGCACCCGGTCGAGCACCAGGGCGATCACCGCGCCCCGGGCCCGCGCGCCGTGCAGCAGCTCCCAGGGCACGGCGTCGGCGTACCGGGCGGCGGTGGTGACGAAGAGCCAGAGGTCGGCCGCGGCGAGCAGTTGGCCGGCCAGTGCCCGGTTGGCGTCGACCACGGAGTCGATGTCGGGGGCGTCCAGGAACGCCAGCCCGGGGGCGAGCGCCGGGGCGGTGACCAGGTGCAGGGTGCGCGGATCCTCGCTGGGCTGATTGGTACGGGTCAGCCCGGGCAACAGTTCGCCCCGGCGGAACCAGGGCGAGTCGGCCGGATTGCAGACCAGGACCGGTGAGCGGGTGGTGGGCCGCAGCACCCCGGCGGCGCTGACCCGGGCCTGCACCAGGCTGTTGACCAGGGTCGACTTGCCGGCGCCGGTGGACCCGCCGACCACCACGAGCAGCGGCGCGTCGAGGCGGGAGAGTCGGGGCAGCAGGTAGTCGTCGAGCTGGTCGGCGAGGGCGGCGCCGATCCGCCCGGCCGGCTCGGCCGAGGGTAGGACCAGCGGAAATCGGGCCGCCCCGATCGCGGCCCGCATGCCGGGCCTGCCTCTACCGCGGCGTGGACGCTGCC
>NZ_JBFBAO010000425.1:0-5446 GCF_040682255.1 Micromonospora sp. NPDC051296
TCGACCAGGCCCGTCAGCCGCCGGGTACGGGTGGAGGCCTTCTTCTCCAGGTTGTGGCGCAGACCGGCCTGCTGCTTCATGATCTTGCCCTTGCCGGTCACGCGGACCCGCTTGCCCGTCCCCGTGTGGCTCTTCATCTTCGGCATGTGGAACGTCTTCTCCCCTGTTACTCGCCGCTGTTGTCGGCGACGGTGCCGGTGTCACCGGCTGCTGCGGTCTCGCCGGCCTCCGGGCCGACGGAACCCTCCGCAGCCCGGTCCCGGGGCGCCCCGCCCCGGGAGGCCGTGGCGGCGACCGCGGCGGCCTTGGTGGCGCGGTGCGGCGCGAGCACCATGATCATGTTTCGACCGTCCTGCTTCGGAGCGGCCTCGACGTACCCCAGCTCCGAGATCTCGCTCTCCAGCCGACGCAGGAGCCGGTAACCCAGCTCCGGGCGGCTCTGCTCGCGACCGCGGAACATGATCGTCACCTTGACCTTGTCGCCGGCCTTGAGGAACCGCACCACGTGACCCTTCTTGGTCTCGTAGTCGTGCGGGTCGATCTTCGGCCGGAGCTTCATCTCCTTGATGACGGTCTGCTGCTGGTTACGCCGCGCTTCGCGCGCCTTCAGTGCGCTCTCGTACTTGAACTTGCCGAAGTCCATGAGCTTGCACACCGGCGGGCGCGCCATCGGCGCAACCTCGACCAGGTCCAGATCGACGTCCGCGGCCAGCTGAAGGGCGCGCTCCAGCGGGACGATGCCCACCTGCTCACCCTCGGGGCCGACCAGTCGGACCTCACGTGCCCGGATCTGCTCGTTCACGCGTGGTTCGACGCTGATGGGGCCTCCTCGAGTCGGATCTTCATGCGTGGCCGACCCTGCGGCTCCCGGTGGGAACCAACCCGGAAAGCAGAAGGCCCCGGCGCATGCCAGGGCCCGCTCGACCGGTCGGCACGATCACAGGATCGCGCATCCGGAACCGGGACGTGCCCGGAACCGGGGACCGGACCCGGCCGCCACAGTCGGCGACTCGGGTGGGAGCAGGCGCTCCACTTTCGTGGCCGCCCGCTGGTGCGGACAGCCTGGTCGACTCGACAACACTACACCCTCGGCAACCCGCGTCCCAAACCGGGCACCGACAACCCGCAGGTGGCGGTGCGGGCGGGATCAGCGGCCGGGCGCGCCTTCGGCGAGTGCGGCCAGGTGCGCCTGGTGCAGCCGGCGCAGGGCGCGGACCCCGTCGACGGCGAGTTGCTTGTCCGCGGCCTGGAGCGCGACCACCGGCAGCAGGTCGTCGTCGTGCAGTTCCAGGGCGGCCCACGGGGCACCACGGTCGAACCGGACGCCCCGGACGACCTCCCAGGGCAGCTCGTACGAGCCGATCACGTTGCGGACCCGCACGCCCCGCGCGTCGGCCTCGACACGGGGGCGGGTGAACAGCAGGATGCCGAGCGCGAAGAGCAGCCCGAGGCCGATCATCGCCGCCTGGTCGCCGCGCTGGAACGTGCCGTACCCGTTGCCGGTCGGACCGGTCAACGAGGTGGCGATCAGGGCGAACAGGACCACCAGCACGGCCGCCGAGACCCAGCAGACCACCCGGATGCGCCGGGGTCGGAGGCGGATCAGCTCGGTGCCGATCGCTCGCTCACCCTCGCTCGTGCCGGCACTCGGCTGCCCTGCGTCCCGCCGCTCACTCATGGCACCAGTTTGCCATCCGGTCCCGGCGGTTCATCCGACGCCACACGGACGTCGGCGCCGGCCGGAGCCGTCCCGGAGGCCGGGATGACGCTGGCCGCCGGGGTGACGCCGGTGGTCGAGGTGGCGGGCGTGCTCGATCGTGGGCCGCGGCCGGCGACCAGGACCGCGAGCAGGGTGAGCAGCGCGCCGGCCAGCACCGGCAGCCGGGCCCCGGGCCCGCCCGGCAGCAGCACGTCCAGCAACAGGGCACCGCCGAGCTGCCCGGCGACCAGGGCCAGGCCGGTGCGCAGCACGCCCGCCGCGCGTACCCCCACCACCAGGCTGGCCACGATGACGACACCGAGCAGCCCGCCGGCGTAGAGATGCCAGCCGTCCGGCCAGACCACCGGCGGCCCGGTGAACGCGCCGGCCAGCGCCGCGACGAGCAGCACCACCGGCGTACTGACGAAGAAGTTCACCGCGACCCCGGCGGCGGCCGAGCCGGCGGCGGAGATCCGGCCGTTCAGCGCCGCCTGCAACGCGACCCCGACCCCACCGGCCACCGCGAGCAGGAGCACCCCGACGGCCAGGTCACCGACCGGCTGGCCGGTCTGGGCCAGGGCCACGGCGGCCACCCCGAGCAGGGCCCCGGCGATCCTGGGCGTGGTCAGCGGCAGCCGGCCCACCGGGGCGAGCCCGGACCGGTCCGACGCCAGCCCACCGAGGCTGCCGCCGGCGACCTGGGCGATGGTGAACACCGCGACCCCCAGCACCGGGACGGCGTACGCGCCGAGCACCACGATGGCCGCCCCGCCCAACCCGCCCAGGTACGACCACCAGGGCAACCGGGCCCGGCGCAGGGCGGCCAGCCCACTGCGCATCGACGGCAGCACCAGCAGACCGACCATGATCAGCAGGGTCCCGCCGAGGTTGTTGACGACCGCGCCCAGGGTCGCGTTGCCGACCCGCTGCCCGAGCTCGGCGTTGACCACACCCTGCGCCGCCGAGGCCGCCCCGCCGAGGGTGACCAGGGTGAGGGCGACCGCTACCGGTGGCGGTCTCACAACCGGCAGGCGTGGATGTTGGTCACCAGGATCGCCCGAGCGCCGAGCTCGTACAGCTCGTCCATGATCCGGTGCACGTCGTCGCGGAGCACCATGGCCTGCACCGCCACCCAGCCCTCGCGGTGCAGCGGGGAGACGGTGGGCGACTCGATGCCCGGAGTCAACGAGCTGGCCCGGTCCAGCAGCCCGGCCGGCACGTCGTAGGCGAGCATCACGTAACGGCGGGCCACCAGCACCCCGTGCAGCCGACGCAGCAGCTGCTCGGCCTGCGGGTGGGGCACGGCGCCGGAACGGCGTACCAGCACCGCCGAGGACTGCAGCAACGGCTCCCCGAAGACCACCAGGCCGGCCTGCCGCAGGGTGGCCCCGGTCTCGACCACGTCGGCGACCACGTCGGCGACGCCGAGCCGGATGGCGTTCTCCACCGCGCCGTCGAGGCGGATCACGTCGGCCTTGACACCCAGCTCGGCCAGGTGCCGCTCGACCAGCCCCGGGTACGCGGTGGCGATCCGGTGCCCACCCAGTTCCCGCACGTCGTCGACGTCGTCCGGCCGGGCGGCGAAACGGAAGGTGGCCCGGCCGAAGTTCAGGTCCACGACCTCCTCGGCCGGGGCGCCGGAATCGATCAGCAGATCCCGGCCGGTGATGCCGACATCCAGGTCACCGGAGCCGACGTAGGTGGCGATGTCCTTCGGCCGCAAGTAGAAGAATTCGACATCGTTGGGCTGGTCCCGGCAGACCAGGTCCTTGGGGTCGCTGCGCTGGCGGTAGCCCGCCTCGCGCAGCATCTGGGCGGCCGACTCGGCCAGCGCGCCCTTGTTGGGTACGGCGACACGCAGCATGACGAGTGCTCCTTCGATCGGGATCGGGTCGACGGCGGGGCACTCAGAGATGTCGGTAGACGTCCTTCAGCTCGAGACCACTGGCGAGCATCAGCACCTGGACCTGGTAGAGCAGCTGGGAGATCTCCTCGGCGGTACGCTCCGGCCCCTCGTGCTCGGCGGCCATCCACGACTCGGCCGCCTCCTCGACGACCTTCTTGCCGATGAAGTGCACGCCCTTCTCCAGCGCGGCGACCGTGCCCG
Organism: Micromonospora sp. NPDC051296; assembly: GCF_040682255.1. Lineage (NCBI taxonomy): Bacteria > Bacillati > Actinomycetota > Actinomycetes > Micromonosporales > Micromonosporaceae > Micromonospora > Micromonospora sp. NPDC051296. Next base: position 3,807 of record NZ_JBFBAO010000425.1, read on the forward strand.
AGCCGGGGGTGCCGGCGGCGGCCTTGGCCTGCAGCTCCGCGAACAACTCCTCGAACGTCTTCACGGAGACGGATTCTCCCAGTCGCCCTCGGTCGCCGCGCGCACCGGGTCCGATGGTGACCGATGGGCGGAACAGAATTCCCTACCAACATGGTGGGACACCCCTTCGACGCCCACCGATGTTGGTCGTACGCTGTCCGCCATGGTCAGCACCCCACGCACGCTCACGCTCGCCACCGCCGGCGCCGTCCTGCTCGCGGTCGCCGGCTGCGCCCCGCAGGACGAGCCCACCCCCAGGCCCTCCGCCACCGGCGCCGCCGCCTGCGCCAAGGAGAACCTGCTCACCCACACCCCGGGCAAGCTCACCATCGCCACCGACGAGCCGGCATACCAGCCGTGGTTCGTCGACGACAAGCCCGACAGCGGCGAGGGCTTCGAGTCGGCGGTGGCCTACGCGGTGGCCGAGAAGCTCGGCTACGCCCGGGGCGACGTCGTCTGGACACGGGTGAAGTTCGACGCCGCCATCGCGCCCGGGCCGAAGAACTTCGACTTCGACATCAACCAGTTCTCCATCACCGAGGAGCGCAAGCAGGCGGTCGACTTCTCCGCGCCCTACTACCTGGTGCGGCAGACGGTCATCGCGCTGAAGTCATCCAAGATCGACGGCAAGACCTCCCTGGCCGACCTGCGCGGCGCCAAGCTCGGCGCCCAGGTCGGCACGACCAGCTACCAGGCGATCACCGACGTGGTGAAGCCGACGGTCGAGCCGCAGGTCTACAACAGCAACGACGACGCGAAGAAGGCCCTGCAGAACGGCCAGCTCGACGGGCTGGTGGTCGACCTGCCCACCGCCTTCTACATCACCGGCGCGGAGATCGACGACGCGATGATCGTCGGGCAGCTGCCGCAGGTGGGCACGCCGGAGGCGTTCGGGTTGCTGCTGGACAAGGACTCCCCGCTCACCGGTTGCGTCAGCGGCGCGGTCGGCCAACTCTCCGCCGACGGCGTGCTCAAGCAGCTGGAGCAGCAGTGGCTCGCCCAGGTCGCCGGAGCACCCGAACTGTCGTGAGCACCGCCCTGCACCACGACCCCTCGCCCGCCCAGCGGGCCCGGGTCGCGTACCGACGCCGGCAGACCGTGCTGAGCGTGCTGATCGCCGCCGCCTCGACGGCGGCGGTCGGCACGCTGCTGGCGGTCGCGGTGACCGGGGCGCCCGGCTGGGACCGGGTACGCGAGTCGTTCCTGGACCCGGAGATCGCCCGTGACGCGCTGCCCCGGGTGCTGACCGGGCTCTGGCTCAACGTGCGGCTGCTGGTCTGCTGCGCGATCGGGGCGCTGCTGCTCGGGCTGCTGATCGCGGTCCTGCGGACCCTGCGCGGGCCGGTGTTCTTCCCGATCCGGGCGCTCGCCGCCGGCTACACGTACACCTTCCGCGGCCTGCCGTTGATCATCGTGCTCTACGTGCTCACCCTCGGCATGCCCGGCCTGCGGTTGCAGGGCATGCCGCCGGTGCTGGTGCTGGGTGGGTTGGCGCTGATGCTCACCTACGGCGGCTATTTGGCGGAGGTGTTCCGCGCCGGCATCGAGTCGGTGCACCCGAGCCAGCTCGCGGCGGCCCGCTCGCTGGGCCTGACCTACCG
>NZ_JBFBAO010000426.1:0-5400 GCF_040682255.1 Micromonospora sp. NPDC051296
ATGCCAGGGACGGTTCCACGCTCGCTGGTCGGTGGCGGCGGTGACCAGCATCGCTGCCATGTCGTTGATCGACGTGAAGGTGTGCGGCACGTCGAGCGGGGCGGGGACGACGGCGCGGCGTCCGGCGAGCAGTGGTTTTCCCAGGAAGAAGCTGAAGATCGACTGTGCCTGGATGTAGTCGCTGCCGCGTACCTCGGTGACGGCGCGGATCCGGCCGGCGCGTTGGGCGGCGAGGGCGTCGCGCCACATGTCGGCGCGCATCTTCAGCTTGGGGTGGGTGGCGGCGAGCGGGTTCTGCTCGGTCATCGGGCCGGTGACCTCGCCATACCCGTAGAGGCAGCCGGCGATCACCAGGGGGGCGCCGGAACGCTCGGCGGCGGTGAGCAGCGCGGTGGCCATCGGCGGCCAGTCGGTGAGCCAGCGGTGGTAGGCCGGGTTGAGGCAGTTGTAGATCGCGGCGACGCCCTGCGCGAGTTCGCTGAGCCGGTCGGCGTCGGTGGCGTCGGCGGCGATCCGCTCGACTCGGGGGTGGGTCGGGCCGCGGCCGGAGCGGCTGACGATCCGAACCTGCTCGCCGCGCTCGGCGAGTTGTCGCGCGGTGGTCGAGCCGACCATGCCAGCGCCGACGATCAGGTGTACGACCATTGGAAGTCTCCCTTCATGGCGAGAGCAGCGCTCTCTGATAAGACCTATGTTCACTCGCGAGTGCTCCCGCCGTCAAGAGCAGTGCTCTCGAAAGTGTGCGACACTTCCTGACATGCCTGCCGCCACCATCCGGGCCAGGGCCCGGGCTGAGATGATCAACGAGATCAAGGCGATCGCCCGCCGCCACCTCGCCGCGGAGGGAGCGAACCTGTCGCTGCGCGCCGTCGCCCGGGACATGGGGATGGTTTCCTCGGCGATCTACCGCTACTTCCCCAGCCGGGACGAGCTGCTCACCGCGCTGATCGTCGACGGGTACCACGCCCTCGGTGACGCCGTCGAGGCCGGCGACGCCGAGGTCACCGACCGCGCCGACCTGCGCGGCCGGTGGCTCGCGGTATGTCACGCGGTACGCCGCTGGGCGCTGGCCCAGCCCGCCGAGTACGCCCTGCTCTTCGGCAGCCCGGTCCCCGGTTACGCCGCGCCGCAGGAGACCACCGTGGCAGCCGCCCGCACCCCGGCCGCCCTGATCGGGATCCTCATCGACGGCTTCGCCGCCGGCACCCTGACCGATCCCGGTCCCGCTGAACTACCCGGCCCGGTTCACGCCGATCTCGCCGCCGTCCGCGACCACCTCTTCGCCGGGGTTCCCGAGGCCCTGCTGGCCCGGGGCGCCGCCGGCTGGATCCACTGCTTCGGTGCCGTCAGCTTCGAACTCTTCGGCCAGCTCAACGGCGTGATCGAGGCGCGGGAGGAGTTCTTCGACCACCAGATGCGCCGGATGGTCGACCTGATCGGCCTACCCTGAAGGTGGCCCAGCTGAACTGGCGAACACGACGGATGCTGGTGGACGCGGATGCCCATCGTGGTATCCGGGCAAGGCGGCTGGCCGAGCCAGTCAGGCGGCGGGTCGGGGCGCGGGCACCTGCGGTCAGAAGGGTGGTGCCGCGGGTTCGGGCGGGTTGCCGCGGGCCCGGCGGGCGTCGGCGAGGGCGACCCCACCCAGGATCACGACCACCGCGGCCTGCACCCCGACGGGCGGATGGTGCGCCGCCAGCGGCCCCACGGCGGCCAGGGCCAGCAGCGCGATCCACCGGGACCGGGAGACCCGGTTGAAAACCTCGTACTCGAAGCGGGCCCGACCGAGGAGGAACAGCATCGGCCCGCCGAGCATCATCACGAGCCAGGCCTCCTCGGGATGGTCGAGCGGATGCTGGATGGCCAGTTCGTAGCCGATCGCGGTGGCGGTCACGCCGACCACCATCACCAGGTGGGTGTCCGCGGCCGACCGGCCGATGCCGGCCGGCTGCCGGGCCCGAGCGACCGCCTCGGCGAGGATCTGCCCGGCCCGCTGGATGTAGATGCGCCAGATCAGGATCGAGATGGCCAGCGTGAACGCGAAGGTGGCGGTCTGCGCCGGGGGATAGGGGCCGTCGCTGTAGGAGAAGCCGGCGACCAGGATCGTCTCGCCGAGAGCGATGAGGAAGAACTGCTGATAGCGCTCGGCCAGGTGCTCCCCGGCGATGTCCCACCGGGAGACCTTGGAGCGGCCCAGCCCGGGAACCGGGTAGCCGAACCGTCCGGCGACGTACTCCAGGCCCAGCGCGCAGGCCCAGACCACCAACCGGGAGGTGACCGGCAGGAAGGCGCCGACGATCCACAGCACGCCGCTGGTGGCGAACGTGATGGCAGTCCTGATCTTGAGACGGCGTTCGGACGTCCCGGCGGCGATCAGGATCAGCGGACGGGCCAGTTGGGCGATCACGTACGCCAGGGCGAACGCCAATCCGGCCTCGCGGAACGCGCGGGGGATCGCCACGCCGATCACCATGCTGCCCACCAACGCGATGATCACGATGAGTTGCAGCGCGCCGTGGTACGGGTCGTAGCGGCTGGTCGTCCAGGCGGTGTTCTGCCAGAGGGCCAGCAGCGCGAGCAGCAGTAGCAGCGTCTTCAGACCCCCGGTCACCGGGCTCCACCCCTCGGCGCCGCCCGGCTCCAGCGCCAGGTCCTCGAACGCCCGGGCGGAGATCCGGGTGAGGGCGAAGACGTAGACCAGATCGAAGAAAAGTTCCAGGAAGGTCGCCCGGCCCGCCGTCTGGGCGGCCGGCCTCAACCGGCCGGCACGGCGCGCCATGGCCAGCGGATCCCGTCGTCGGTCCAGCCCACCTCGCTGTCGTAACACCCGTGCGGGCAGATCAGGTGGGTAACCCGGGAACCCGACGAGATCTTGCTCGGCGGCCCGGGCGGCGGGCACCATCGACCGATGACGACACGATGGGCAATGACGGTGCCGTTGGGTGGCATCCCGCTCGCCGACCATGCCGCGGTCTATTCGGCCCTGGCCGACGCCGGCTTCACCGACGTGTGGTCCTCCGAGGTCAACGGTGCCGACGCGTTCACCCCGCTGGCGCTGGCCGCCGCCTGGCAGCCCCGGCTGCGGCTGGGCACCGCGATCACGCCGGTGTTCACCCGCGGGCCCGGCCTGTTGGCGATGAGCGCCGCCGCACTCGCCGACGTCGCCCCCGGCCGGTTCGCCCTCGGCATCGGCGCCTCGTCGCCGGTGCTGGTCTCCGACTGGAACGCGGTGGAGTTCACCGAGCCGTTCCGGCGCACCCGCGACGTGCTGCGGTTCCTGCGGGCGGCGCTGCGCGGGGAGACCGTCGACGGTGCCTTCGACACCTTCGCCGTACGCCGGTTCACCCTGGAGCGGCCGCCGGTCGTGCCGCCGCCGCTGCTGCTGGCCGCGCTGCGCCCCGGCATGCTGCGGCTCGCCGCCGCCGAGGCCGACGGCGTCATCCTGAACTGGCTGGCCGCCGCCGACGTGCCCCGCGCGGTGGCCGAACTCGGCGAGCGGCGTCCCCAGTTCGAGGTGGTCGCCCGGATTTTCGTCTGCCCGACCGAGGACGCCGGGTACGCCCGCACGCTGGGCCGACGGATGATCACCAGCTACCTGACCGTGCCCGCGTACGCCGACTTCCACCGCTGGCTCGGCCGGTCGGAGGCGCTCGGCGGGATGTGGCAGGCGTGGGCGGCCGGCGACCGGCGGGCCGCCCTGGCGGCGGTACCGGACGACGTGGTCGACGCGCTGATCCTGCACGGCTCGCCCGAGCAGTGCCGGGCGCAGGTGCGCCAGTACGCCGAGGCCGGCGTCGACGTACCCGTGCTGGCGTTGCTACCCACCCCCGAGGTGGCCGCCGGGGACGCGGCGGCGCTGGCCACCCTGGTCGCCCGGCTCGGCCTCGACGCCAAGGCGCCGGCATGAACCTCACCGACCGGGTGGCGGTGATCACCGGCGGCGCCGGCGGCATCGGCGCGGCGCTGGCCCGCCGGTTCGCCGCCGAGGGCGCCGCCGCGCTGGTGCTGGCCGACCTCGACGGGGACGCCGCCGACGCGGTCGCAGAGGCCGTCGGCCCGCTCGCCCACGGGGTGACGCTCGACGTCACCGACGAGGAACAGGTACGCGCCCTGGTCGCCGACACCGAGCGGCAGTACGGCCGGATCGACGTGTTCTGCGCCAACGCCGGGGTCGCCACCGGCGGGGGAGTGGAGGTCGACAACGCCGGCTGGGAGCGGGCCTGGCAGGTCAACGTGCTCTCGCACGTCTACGCGGCCCGGGCGGTGCTGCCGGCGATGCTCGCCCGGGGCAGCGGCTACCTACTCCATACCTGCTCGGCGGCGGGGGTGCTGACCGCGGTCGGCGACGCCCCGTACTCGGTGACCAAGCACGCCGCGGTGGGGTTCGCCGAGTGGCTGTCGGTGACCTACCGCGACCAGGGGGTACGGGTCAGCGCGCTGTGCCCGCAGGGGGTGGACACCCCGATGCTCGCCGACGGCCTGGCCGCCGGCCACCTGGGGGCGCGGGTCATCGCCGCGTCCGGCGCGGTCCTCAGCCCCGACGAGGTCGCCGCCGCGGCGGTAGCCGGGATGGCGGAGGAGCGGTTCCTGATCCTGCCGCATCCGGAGGTGGCCGACTACGCCCGCCGCCGCGCCGAGGACCCCGACGGCTGGCAGTCCGGGCTGCGCAAGCTGGTACGCCGACTACGTGCCGGCGGTGCATAGCGGCCGGCGTGGTGACTTCGTCCGGCCGAGACATGTGGGCCGTGTCGGCCGGTACCGGCGATACCTCCCATCAGCGTGATGTCACACAGAAATAAATATTTCACTGTGACATCACACCTCTGAGGACATCCGTCGCCGGCCCGGCCCACGACCAACAACCGCCCAGCTAGCGCGGCCAGCGTAGCGGCCCGGGGTGCGCCGACCAGAGCAGCCGCCGCCAGCGGGGGCGGGCGGCGCGCAGCGCCCCGGTGTAGGTGGTGGCGGCACCGGTGGCCGCGGCGGCCTGCTCAGCAGTGGCTGTGCCGGGCGCGAAGGTGACCTGGTTGACCAGGCGGGCCAGGTCGTCGACCGCGAGGTACGCGACCGCCGGTGGCATCCCACCGGCCCCGGGACTGCGACCGGCGTCGGCGCTGGTGCCGGCCCCGGGAGCGCCACCGGCACCGGCCCCGTCGGTCGCACCCGGGTCGACGGCGTCGGTGAGGGCGTGCCGGGCCCGTTCGGCGACCTCGGTGGCGGACAGGTCGACGGGGGCGGGTCGCCCGGCCAGGCGCAGCGCGTCGGTCACCTCCCGCCAGGCGCCGGCGATGCGCTGGCCGGGGTCGCCCCGGTGCAACCGGTTGCGGGTCAGCGCCCGACGCATCCCGATCAGGGTGGCCAGCAGCGCCACGACCACGAGCAGCAGCCCGCCGGAGATGC
>NZ_JBFBAO010000427.1:0-5395 GCF_040682255.1 Micromonospora sp. NPDC051296
CAGCCAGCGCGCGCTCTACGACGAGTGCTACCGGGCCGGCGCCGACTGGGCCGACGACCCCGCCACCCCGTCCGAGGACGTGCAGCACGTGATCACATGGTCGGCGTGCGAGCCGAGCGGGTGTACGGTGTCGCCGCCGCGCGGCCGGGTGAAGGTCCGTACGAGGCCGAGCCGTCGGTGCTCGGGGAGCAGGTGGAGCAGCCGGCGCCGGAGGGCGGGCGGAAGCATGCGGTAGACGCGCAGAGCAATCATTCGGTACGCCGTTGCGATCGGACGGTCACCTAGCCGCGGCCCCGCGTCACCGGCGGCGTTCGCCAGCCGAGACGCCGGATGAGACGTGCCCCGACCGAACAACCGCTCCAGCAGTCATCGCCTACGTGCCTCTCTGAACAGCTCCCCGTTGCGCGCCGTGCGGCAAGCCGGACAAGGATCGCCGCACGCCGGTCCCCCGGCATACATTCTGGCCCTCACCGATCTCGCACCGCGTCTCCGAGACGGGGACCGGGCCTGCGCAGGTGGGACCCTAGCAGCGAGTTCACCTTCGACATACCAAAGAGCTGGCGGAGCAGTCCCGAACGAGCGGCGGCGACGCCTGACAGATCCATCATAGAAATGATTTGCCCGAAGAATCCTGGCCGTTCAGCTGGTCCGAAACCTGAACGGTCGGTGGCCAGGAAATGTCCGAGGAACGCCTACCGGACCGGCGTGCAGGTAGGGACCACCCAGGCGCTCGGCCGAGGTGGCAGAGTGGGGTGGTGACCGGGAGCGAACCCACCGCGAGCCGGGCGCTCCGGCCGCCGCCGGGCTACCGCCTGGCCGCGTCGGTCCGCCCGCTGACCTTCAGCTCGTACGACCCCTGCGCGCGGATCGTCGGCGACAACCTCTGGTGGGCGGCCCGCACCCCCACCGGGCCGGCCACGCTCGCCCTGCGAGCGGTCGCCGGCGAGCTGGTCGCCGAGGGATACGGGCCGGGCGCCGACTGGGTGGTCGAGCGGGCCGACGCGGTCGCCGGGCTGCGCGACGACCTGACCGGGTTCCCGGCGCTGGCCGCGACGCATCCCGTGGTGGCCCGGCTCGCCGCGCAGCACGCCGGGCTGCGGATGCCGGCCACCGGGCTGGTCTTCCCCCGGGTGCTCCGGGCGGTCCTGGAGCAGAAGGTCACCGGCAAGGAGGCCTACCGGGCGTACGCGGCCACCGTCCGCCACTTCGCCGAGCCGGCACCCGGGCCGGTGCCGCTGCTGCTGCCGCCCGAGCCGACGGCGGTGGCCGCCGCCCCGTACTGGGTCTACCACCCGTTCGGCGTGGAGCAGCGCCGCGCCGACACGCTACGCCGGGCCGCCGCGGTCGCCGACCGGCTGGAACGCTGCACGGACGCCGCGGAGGCAACCCGTCGGTTGACCTCGATCGCAGGCATCGGTCCGTGGACCGCCGCCGAGGTGGTCCGCGTCGCGTACGGCGACCCGGACGCGGTCAGCGTCGGTGACTACCACATACCGAACACGGTGGCCTGGGCCCTGGCCGGCGAGCCGCGCGGCGACGATGCCCGGATGCTGGAGCTGCTGGAGCCGTTCCGGGGGCACCGGGGTCGGGTCTGCCGGCTGCTGGAGGCGGCCGGTGTCCAGGCACCCCGCTACGGGCCCCGCGCCCCCATCCGCTCCTTCGCCCGCTTCTGAGCGCCGCGGGCGGCTGGGCCCGGGTCTCAGGCAGCCTCGCGCAGGTCGGCCAGGCGCACCGGGGTACGCCGGCGCAGCAGTTCCTCCAGCTCGGCCACCGAGCCCACCTCGCCGAGCACGTCCTTGCCGCCGCCGAAGCGGTGGGGATAGCGGTGCACCAGCCGGTAGACGTATCGGCCGCGAATCAGCTCGACGCTGACCCGCCACCGACCGCAGCACCCGCAGACCAACTCCGACATTCCGCGAAAGTAGCTCTGACCTGCGGTTTTCCGATTCCCCCGAGGGCGCCGGGACGGGCCCAGGACGGACACGCCGCCCACCGGCCGGCAGTGATGTGCCTCACCGCTGTCGGTGCCGTCTGGTTGACTGGTCGCCGTGGACCTGCCGATCAACCCGCCGGTGGAGCCGATGCTGGCCCGCAGCGTCGCGTCGATCCCCACCGGCACGGGGATGACCTACGAGCCCAAGTGGGACGGCTTCCGCTGCATCGTCTTCCGCGACGGTGACGAGGTGGAGCTGGCCAGCCGGGGCGGCAAGATGATGACCCGCTACTTCCCCGAGGTGGTGGAGCAGGCTCGCCGGCAGCTGCCGCCACGCTGCGCGGTGGACGGCGAGCTGATCGTGATCCGCCGCGACGGCCCGGACGGTCAGCCCCGGCTCGACTTCGAGCTGCTGGCCCAGCGCATTCACCCGGCGGCGTCCCGGGTGAAGCTGCTCGCCGAGACCACCCCGGCCGACTTCGTCGCCTTCGACCTGCTCGCCCTCGACGGCGAGAGCCTGATCGACCAGCCCTACCCGAGCCGCCGCGCCCGGTTGGAGCAGGCCCTCGCCGCGGTGCGGCCGCCGGTGCACGTCACCCAGATCACCACCGACGCCGACACCGCACGCCGCTGGTTCGACGTGTTCGAGGGCGCCGGGCTGGACGGGCTCATCGCCAAGCCCGCCGACCTGCCGTACGAGCCGGGCAAGCGACTCATGTTCAAGGTCAAGCACGCCCGCACCGCCGACGCGGTGGTGGCCGGGTTCCGCTGGCACAAGTCCGGCCCGGTGGTCGGCTCGCTGCTGCTCGGGCTCTACGACGACGCCGGGGTGCTGCACCACGTCGGGGTGAGCGCCTCGTTCACCATGGCCCGGCGGGCCGAACTGCTGGAGGAGCTGGCCGCCTACCGCGACGTCGGCTCGGAGCACCCGTGGGTGCACGGCGACCACGAGCGGGGCCAGCGCATCCCGGGCGGCGTCAGCCGGTGGACCGGCACGAAGAACCTGGAGTGGGAGCCGCTGCGCCCGGAGCTGGTGGTCGAGGTGGCGTACGACGCGATGGAGGGCGACCGGTTCCGGCACACCGCGCGGTTCGTCCGCTGGCGGCCCGACCGCGACCCGCGCTCGTGCCGATACGATCAGCTGGACCGGCCGGTCCGGTTCGACGTGGACCAGGTCCTGCGGGGCGACCCCGCGGTGCCGGTCGGGTCCGCACCCGACTCCGCCTAGCCTGGCCGCCGACCCGACCACGGAGGCTCGCTCGTGACCCGTACGCCCGACCGGATCCGCCGCTTCCGGCTCACCCTGGCCGGTCTGGCCGCCGCCGCGGTGGTCGCCGCCGGCTGCACGCTGCCGGCCTTCGCGCCACGCTCCGACACCGAGGGCGAGGCCGCGGCGCTGGGGGCGGCGCCGACCTGGCGGGCCTGCCCCGAGGTGCCCAGGGAGGTGGTCGGGCGGGGCGCGCCGGGCATGCGGTACGAGTGCGCCCGGATCAAGGTCCCGCGCGACTGGGCCGGCGGCACCGGCGCCACGGCCGGCCCCGGCGCCGGTGAGACCTTCGAGATCGCCCTGCTACGGGTCCGCTCCGACAAGCAGCGCGACCGGATCGGCTCGCTGCTGGTCAACCCGGGCGGGCCGGGCGGGTCCGGGGTGGACACCGCCGTCTACCTCTCCTTCGGCGAGCAGTTCGGCGGCCTGCCCGACACCATCCTGGAACGGTTCGACATCGTCGGCTTCGACCCGCGCGGAGTGGCCCGGTCCAGCCCGGTGGAGTGCATTCCGGATGCCGACCTCGACGCCTCCTTCGGCTACGACCCCGATCCGCGCAGCCAGGAATCGTTCGACGGTTTCGTCGCGCTCGGCAAGCGGATCGGCCAGGGCTGCGGCGACAAGTACGGCAACCAACTGCCGCTCTACTCCACCGAGCAGGCCGCCCGGGACATGGACGCGATCCGCGCCGCGGTCGGCGACGACAAGTTGACGTACCTCGGCTACTCGTACGGCACCCTGCTCGGCGCCACGTACGCCCAGCTGTTCCCGCAGCGGGTGCGGGCGCTGGTGCTCGACGGCGCGGTCGACCCCCGGCAGGGCCTGATCGCCGGGTCGGAGAGCCAGGCCAAGGGCTTCGAGCGGGCCTTCGGCAACTTCAACCGGTGGTGCGCGGCCAACGCCGCCCGCTGCCCGCTCGCGCCGGACGCCCGAGCGGCGGTCACGTCGGCCATCGACAAGGCCCGGGTCTCCCCGGTCCGCGCGGCCGACGGCCGCGAGGCCACCGCCGGCTGGGTCTTCTACGCGGTCATCTCCTCGCTGTACACCGAATCCGGCTGGCAGGAACTCGCCCGGGCCATCAACCGTCTGGAGGAGGGCAACCCCGACGACGTGTTCCGGCTCGCCGACGCGTACGCCGACCGTGACGACAACGGCCACTACACCAACCTGTTCGACGCCAACATGGCGGTCAACTGCGCGGACGAGGAGGAGCGGCCGAGCCTGGACCGGATCCGCCAGTTGCAGTCGCAGTGGCGCCAGCAGTACCCGCTGTTCGGGCCGGCCCTGGCGGTCGGCCTGGTGTCGTGCACCGAGTGGCCCGGCGGTAGCGACCCCTTCCCCACCGGTCGCGCCGACGGCGCCCCGCCGATCCTGGTCGTCGGCACCACCGGCGACCCGGCCACGCCCTACGAACAGACCCCGGCCCTGGCCGAGATGCTCGGCGTCGGCCGGGTCCTCACCTGGGAGGGCGAGGGCCACACCGCCTACCCGCAGACCACCTGCATCACCCGGGCCGTCGACGCGTACCTGATCGACCTGACCGTGCCCAAGGAGGGCACCCGCTGCCCAGCGCGTTGAGGGTGTCCTCAGATTGGCTCGTCCGCCACTCCACTGAACCCGACGAGCCCATTCCTCTCCGCCATGGACAGCACCTCAGACAGCTGGTCCAATTGTCGAACTGAGAGGGTCAGGAGAACGTATTTCGAGGCGTCCTCTGGATTTTCCGCCACGTCATCGTCCGACGGCTCCAGCACGTGCACCATGTCCGGCCAGCGCGCCAGCAGTTCCTCGCGAAACCGCAGCACATCCGGGCTGGGGGCAAGGTTAGCGGTGTCACCCTCAGCGAGGCCGTCGAATATCTCCCCTGGATCACCGAGGCCGCGCTTCCAGAAGCCGAAATCACTACTCATGGACGATCACCGGCTCCACCAGAGTCCCCGCCGTCCCTTCTGCGGCAACCTTCGCGTGGCTTCGGGGCACCCGGGCGGTCCGGACCGGATTGCACCACTGGCCAAGGATCCGCTGGTGGTGCAGTGCGTCCGGTGTCTGGTTTGGGGTTCGGTGTCCCATGGCCGGGGCCGGCCGGCGGGGAATGATGCCGGGCCCCGGGTCGTTGAACATGGCATACCGCCGGCGCTCCCCGCGCCATGACCGGCACCCCCGGAACCCCTGGCCCGCTGGAATGCGGGACCGGC
>NZ_JBFBAO010000428.1:0-5372 GCF_040682255.1 Micromonospora sp. NPDC051296
CCGCCGTTCTGGTCGGCACCGAATCGCAGCTCGCGGGTGGCGCAGCCGATGATGCCGCCGTCCGGCACCTTGGCCGTGCCGGCCTGCTGGCCGTCGAGATAGACCACGATGTTGCCGCCGTCGTCCATCGTGACGACCAGATCGACGTACCGACCGACGGGTACGGTGGCGTTGCTGGTGACGCCGGCGCCGGAGCCGATGAACCGCACCTGGTTGTTGGGGGTGAGGTCGATCAGCACTCCGTCGGTGCCCGGGTCACCGCTGGGCTGGAAGTCGAACAACCGCCGGTAGCTGCCGCTCGTGGTCACCTTGACCTCGGCGGCGAAGGTGGCGGTCTCCAGGAACCCCAGGGTGGTGGGGGCGGTCCGCAGGTATCGCGTGCCGTTGAGCGCCAGCGCACTTCCGGTGGGCCCGTCCGCGACGTACCCGGCCCCGGTGTGCACCGTGGCGGTGCGCCCGTGCGGCGACCGGTCGGCGACCGTGTCCCCGCTGGTGGGGTCCCAGGCGACCAGCGGGTGGGCCGGGTCCGGCCGGCCGCAGGGCGGCGGTACGGGCAACGCCACGGCCGTCCACGCGGACGCCCGCCAGCCGTTGCGGGTGACCAGCCGCGCCTCGATCCGGTTCTTGCCGGGCGTGGCCTGCTGGGTCGGGGTGACGGTGAACCGGTACACCCGGGAGCTGCCCGACCCCGTCCGGGGCACCTCGAACTGCGCGGGTTGCGCGTTCCAGCCCGCCGGCAGGGCCAGCGTCAACGTCGACGGTGGGAGGTTGACCCGGGCGTTGACGGTCACCGCGACCATCCCGGATTCGTCCACCTCCAGGGTCTGCGGCGCGGCGACGGCGAAGGCGACCTGTGCGGTGGCGACGTAACGGTGCCCCTGCTGCGCGGTGAAGGTGAGCCGCTCGCCCTGCGGCCGGGCCGTGACCCGCCTGCCGGTGGTGGTGTCCACCAGTTGGTACGGTCCGGCGAACAGCGGACTGCGCAGCGTCACCGCACCGGTCCGGCCGGCGGTGACGGCGATCTCGGTCGCGGCACCGGCCGACCATGCCGTGTCGACGGTGAGGTCACCGCGGGCGCGCAGCCCGCTGATCGAGCCGTCGGCCCAGGCGCTGGGCAGTGCCGGCAGGATGTGCACGTCGCCGCTCTGGCTCTGCAGCAGCATCTCCGCCACCCCGGAGGTGGCCCCGAAGTTCCCGTCGATCTGGAACGGCGGGTGGGTGTCCCACAGGTTGGTCAGGGTGCTCTGCCGCAGTTGCTCGGTGAGCATCTTGTGAGCGTGGTCGCCGTCGAGGAGCCGGGCCCAGAAGTTGATCTTCCATGCTTTGCTCCAGCCGGTGCCGCCATCGCCCCGCGCGGTCAGCGAGACCTTGGCCGCGGCGGCCAGCTCGGGGTCACGCAGTGCGGATACCTGCGCGCCGGGGTGCAGGGCGAACAGGTGCGAGACGTGCCGGTGCTCGTTCCTCGGGTCGTCCAGGTCCGCCTTCCACTCCTGCAACTGCCCCCAGGAACCGACCCGGATGCCCGGGTCGAGCCGACCGAGCGCGGCCCGCAGCTCCTGCCGGAACGCGTCGTCGCCCCCGACGATCCCGGCGACCTCGACGGTGTTGGTGAACAGCTCCCAGACGATCTGCTGCGACATCGACGCGCCGGCGGTGAAGTCGCCCTGCTCGGGCGAGTAGCTCGGCGACACCACCAGCTTGCCGTCGCGCGGGTCGACGACCAGTTCGTCCAGCCAGAACTGGGCGAGCTCCTTCATGACCGGGTACGCGCGGTCGCGCAGGAACGCGCCGTCGCGGGTGAACTGGTAGTGCTGGTAGTAGTGCTGGGCCAGCCAGGCGCCGGCCTCCGGGAACCAGAACGAGGTGGCCCAGTTGTGCAGGCCGTGAAACCGTAGATGTTGGTCTCGTTGTTCACCACCCAGCCCCGGTTGCCGTAGATCTCCCGCGCGCTGACCCGGCCGGGCGGCACCATCGAGTCGACGTAGTCGAACAGCGGCGCGGTGGTCTCGGAGAGGTTGGTGATCTCGGCCGGCCAGTAGTTCATCTGTAGGTTGATGTTGACGTGGTAGTCGGCGTCCCAGGGTGGGTTGGTCACGTTGTTCCAGACGCCCTGCAGGTTCGCCGGGAGCGACCCGGCCCGGGACGACGCGATCAGCAGGTAGCGGCCGTACTGGAAGAACAGCGCCTCCAGGGCCCGGTCCGCCGGCGAGCCGCCGCCGGTGTAGCCGCGCAACAGGTCGTCGGTCGGAATCTCGGGCATCTGCTGACCGATGTCCAGCCGGACCCGGTCGAACAGCGCGCGGTGGTCGGCGGTGTGCGCGGCGAGCAGTTGGGCGTACGTCCTGCCCGCCGCGGCGTTCACGGTGGCCGTCACGGCCGGGTGCGGGTCGGCGCCCCGGTAGGTGGGGTAGCTGGGCGCGTAGTCGGTGCCGGCGGCCAGGATCACCGTGGCGGCGTCGGCGTCCCGTACGGTGACCGTGCCATCGGCACCGTCCGTTACCGCGCCGCCCTCCGCCTTGACCTGGATCTGCGACTCGAACCTGAGCCGGTTGTCGTTGAGCGCGCCGGCGAAGGTGATGCGACCGCCGCTGGCGGTGACCGTTTTGGACCGGTTGCTCGGCGCCGTGACACCGGCGGTGAAGCCGATCCGGCCCGGCTGGTCGGCGCTGATCCGGACCACCAGGACGTGGTCCGGGTAGCTGGCGAAGTACTCGCGGGTGTAGCGAACCCCGCCGTCGAGGTACGAGAGCTTGGCCACCGCGGTGCCGATGTTCAGCTCCCGCCGGTATTCCTGGACCGCTCCGGGGTCCCGGGTGAGGCGCAGCGACAGGTCACCGAAGGTGTTGTACGAGCCGAATCCGCTCTTGGGCTGGCCGAGCCGGTTCGCCACCTCCGAGGGTGACAGCCGGCCGCGCTCGTTGATCAGCCGTTGCACCTCCTCGATGGCGCCCGGCCGTGGCGAGGTCCAGTTTCCGAAGTTGTAGCCGTTCGCCGAGCCGGGGCCGCCGGTCCACAGGGTCTTCTCGTTGAACTGCACGGTCTCCGCCGCCACCCGGCCGAAGACCATGCCGCCGAGGGCGCCGTTACCGATCGGCAGCGCCTGGGTTTCCCAGTTGGCGGCCGGTTCGTCGTACCAGAGGGTGAGGGGGTCCTGAGCGGCGGCGGTGGCGGTGGCGGTGGCGCCCGGGGTGGCGCCCGCCGGGGTGGTGGCGGACCAGGCGGGCAGCACGGCCACCAGGCTGGCCGCGAGGGCTGCGGTCGTCAAGCGACGAAGAGATCGCCGCCGGCGTGGGTCATCCATCGATGTCTCCGGGTCGTCCGAGGGCAGGGGTGGGGGTACGGACCGGCCGGGTCACCAGCGGAAGCCGAATCACCTCCGATGTTTGAGCACGAGGCTACAAAGGACATCAGCAAGAAACAAGGAGCCAACGCCATCGATCCCGCTCGGTGAGCACTCCCACCTCGGCAAAGCCTCCGGCCCGGTCGGCGGCGTCGGCCAACCAACCTCAGCAGACAGATATCGCAACCTTGTGGACGCCACAACGGGCTGATAGACATCGGACGTATCGGCGGGCTCGTTGCGACACGGTGACTGGGCGACGGGCGAGGCGATGCTGGGCGAAATCCCTTCGCGGCAGGGCGCGACGCCGGCCGCGTCGTGGACCCGCACGGCGCGCCAGCGCCAGGTGGCGACCGGTCAGCCGTCGATGTGGCGACCGGCGCCGCGGGTGCGCCCGACCGCCGGCCCCGCCTTGCGCACCGATCGGCGTACCACCGCGCCGCCCGGGTCACCCGGCCGGCCGGGGCCGACCACGTCCCCGCGTACGTCGGAGACGATGGTGGCCAGGAGGTCCCGGCTGTGTTGCAGTGCCGCGATCTTCTCGGTCAGCGTGTCCAGTTCGCCCTGCAGGGTCTCGGCCAACCGGGCACGATCGGCCGGCTCGTCGGGGATCACCGCCCGCCCGTCCAGCAGGAACCTCAGTGCCTGCCCGACCACCCCGGAGGGCAGCGCGGCCGACAGCATGCAGCGGATGCGGGCCACCCGGTCGACGTCGGCCTCCTGGTAGACCCGGTATCCCGAGTCGGTCCGGGTGGGCACCAGCAGCCCCTGCTCCTCGTAGTAGCGCAGCATCCGCACCGAGGCCCCGGTCCGCCTGCTCAACTCCCCGATCTGCACACCTTGACTCTAACGTCAGTGTCAGGCTTTAGCGTCGGCCGCGTGATCATCTACGTCCTTCTCGTCTGCTCGTTCGCCGTGGCCACCGCCGAGTTCGTGCTGGTCGGCCTGCTCCCCCAGGTCGCCGCCGAACTGGGTGTGTCGGTTCCCGCCGCTGGGCAACTGGTCACCGCGTACATGGTGGTGGTCACCCTGGGCGGGCCGGTCGCCACCGTACTGACCCGCCGGCTGCCCCGGCGTGGGCTGCTGGCCGCCACCATGGCGCTGGCCACGGTGTCCGCGGTGGCCAGCGCCATGGCCACCTCGTACCCGATGCTGCTCTCCGCCCGGCTCGGCGCTGGCCCAGGCCCTGTTCATGGCGGTGGCGTCCCAGGTGGCCATGGCCTCGGTGCCACCCGAGCGGCAGACCACCGCGGTGGCCCGGCTGTTCGGCGGGTTCGCGCTGGCCACCGTCCTCGGCCTGCCGCTGGGCAGCCTGCTCGGCGAGGCGTTCGGCTGGCCGGTGACCTTCGTGGCGGTGGCCGTCCTGGCCGCCACCGGGCTGCTCGGGGTGCTCGTGTTCTGCCCCCGGGTTGCCACGCCGCCACCGGCCGGGGTACGCGAGAGCGTCGGCGGGCTGTTCCGCCCCGCTCTCCTCGCCGGGTTCGGGGTGACCCTGCTGGCGCTGACCGGCTTCGTGGCGGCGTTCACCTACGTCGCGCCGATGCTGCGCGAGGTCACCGGGTTGAGCCCGGGCTGGGTCAGCGTCGGGCTTGTCGGCTACGGCCTGGGCACCATCGCCGGCAACCTGCTCGCCGGCCGGGTACGCCCGGACGCGATCAGCCGCCGACTGCCGGCGGCGGTCGGCGCCCTGGCCGTGATCCTGCTGGCGCAGCCGATCCTGCTGCCCGTCCCGCCGGTGGCGCTGGCCGGGCTGGCCCTGCTGGGTGCGGCGGCGTTCCTGGTCGTACCGCTGGTCCAGACCTGGCTGATGGGCCAGGTCGACGCGGGCGCCACCGGGCTGGTGGCCGCCGTCAACATCTCGGTCGCCGGCGCCGCCGGAGCACTCGGGGCCGCGCTCGGCGGCGCGGTGCTCACGGTCGGGCTCGGTGCGGCCTGGATCGGCCCGGTCGCCGCCGTCTCGGTGCTGGCCGCGACCGTCGTCGCGGCCGGCATCGCCCGGCAACGGGCACCGGTCCCGAGGCCGCAGCCCTGT
>NZ_JBFBAO010000429.1:0-5300 GCF_040682255.1 Micromonospora sp. NPDC051296
ACGGGGGAAGCGCGGGGCGGCCCCGAAGCAGAACCCGCCCCAGCCCTCCCCGGCGTGGAGCGGATCCGCATGCGTGACAGTCTGCTGAGGACACCACTACTCTCGATACGTGCTCGCGCTGAATGCGCTGGTCAGGGCGGGCAGCGGGGGTGTTTGGGCGGCGTACCGACGGAACAGGGCAGGAGATGGGGAATCGATGGGGAGCGTCACGGACTACGTGTTGATGGAGCTTCGCCTGCTTCGTACGTCGCTCGCCCTGAGTCAGGACGACTTCGGCCGGACCATCGGCTACTCGGGTTCGCACGTCAGCTCGGTCGAGACCGGTGGGCGTCCGCCGACCAGGGATTACATGCTCGCGGTCGATCGTGCGCACGATCCGTCGTACGACTCAGAGCTGGCGGGCAGGTTCACCCGGATGCTGCGGGAGCTGTCCAAGCTCGACCCGACACCGACCTGGCTGCGGGAGTGGATTCTGTTCGAGCGGGAGGCGACGACGCTGCGCTGGTTCGAGCTGTCCTACCTTCCGGGCCTGCTCCAGACCGAGCGGTACGCGCGGGCGACCCTGGCCGGCGGTCGGTTCACCGCCGAGGAGGTCGACGAACTCGTCGCGTCCCGGCTGGAGCGGCAGGCGATCCTGGAGCGTGAGCGGCCGCCGCAGCTCATCGCCGTGGTGGACGAGAGCGTGCTCCGCCGGCCGGTGCTCGACCAGCCGGGATTGATGGCCGAGCAGTTCGACCATCTCATCGAGCAGGCCAAGCGGGAGCACATCCAGTTGCACGTCGTGCCGGCCGACGCCGGGATGTATCTCGGCCTGGCCGGGCAGTTCATCATCGCCGAACTTCCGGACGGTGCCCGCGTTGCCTATGCAGACAACCAGCTCAAGGCGCAGATCGTCGATGCGTCCGCCGATATCGCTAAGCTTGCCAAGACGTGGGAGATAGTGCGCAACGAGGCTCTCTCCCGTCGGCAGTCGATCGAGCTGATCAAGGAAGTGGCGAAGTCATGGACGTGATGGCCCCCCAGTGGCGCAAGTCGACCAGGTCCGGCGGCAACGGTGGAGCCTGCGTCGAGGTCGCCGACAACCTGCCGGGCGTCGTGCTGGTGCGCGACACCAAGGACCGGGACGGCGGCACCCTCCGCGTCAACCCCGCGTCGTGGCAGTCCTTCGTGGACCTGGCCAAGCGGCTCGGCTGACAAAGGCCAGCCGGCAGCCGAGCAAACGGCTCACCTCCGCACGGAACGAGACGAGGCACCCCCAGCGTGAACGCCGGGGGTGCCTCGTTCAGCGGTCAGAAGACCGGGACGCCCTCGCGGACCAGGCGCCAGTTCGGCTGGAAGAAGTCGGCCGGGTCGATCGCGCCCCGGGCCTGCGCCCAGTCGATGAGCAGCTGGCGGATCTCCTGCTGCGCGTTGTACACCTGGGTCTTCACGATGCCGGGGAAGTTACCGCCGCCGCTGCGCCGGTAGTTGTTCACCGCCACCACGAACTGCGCGCCGTCGGCCACCGGCGTGTCGGTGCCGGGCAGGACCAGCCGGGTGATCCGCTGGCCGACCGGGCGGGAGATGTCGATGTCGTAGTCGATGCCGGAGAAGGCGTCGTAGTTGTAGTCCGGCACCGCCGGGTCGCTGATCGTGTCCGGGTTGACCGGGGCACCCGGTGCGTGGGTGCGGAAGTACTTCGCGGAGAACTCCAGGTAGGCCCGCACCTCGGCGCCGCTGAGCACGACCGCCTCGAGGGTGTTGTCGTACACGTACAGCCCGGCCACGTCGCGGATCTTCACGTCGCCGGCCGGGAAGACCGCGGTCCGGCTGAACGGCGCCGCGATCGACAGCACGGGCAGCCCCGCGTACGCGGTGCCGGCGAGCGCCGCGCTGACCGTCTCGGTCTGTACGTGGTTGATGAAGTCCAGGATCGGGGTGTCCTGGTAGCGGGACTCGGCGGCCGACAGCTCCACCGTGGACCGGGCCACCACCTGGTTGACGTACGCGACGGTCTTCTCGTGCTGCTTGCGGACCGCGGCCAGGACCTTCGGGTCCTCGACCACCGTGTTGGTGTTCAGCAGGGTGGCGGACTTCTTGGTGATCTTCCACTGGCCGCGTTCGCGGATCAGCGTGAAGTCCATCCGGGTCAGCCGCTGGCCCCACCGCGACGGCTCGGAGAGCAGCACCTGCTCGCCGGTGCTCTGGTTGGTCACGAACCGCTCGGGCACCTCCGCGTGGGCGTGCCCGAACAGGATCGCGTCGATGCCGGGGACCTGCTCGGCGATCATCGCGGTCGGGTTTTCGACCGGCAGCTCCGGGCCGTAGCTGGAGGTGCCGCTGTCGCCGCCGTGCGCCGAGATCAGGATGATGTCCGCGCCCCGGTCTCGCATGATCGGCACGTACTTCGCGGCGGTGGCGATCATGTCGTCGAAGCGCAGCACGCCCTCGACGTGCGCCCGGTCCCAGATCGCGGTGCCCGGGTTGGTCAGGCCGAGGATGCCGACCCGCACCGGCGGTGCGGCGAAACCGGGCGAGACCTTCTTGATGACGTACGGCAGGAAGGCCGGCTTGCCGGTGGCGACGTTGATCGCGTTGGCGGCCAGGGCCGGGAAGCCGAGCTGGCGGATCCACTTGTCCAGCAGCGGCAGGCCGTAGTTGAACTCGTGGTTGCCCAGGGTCACCGCGTCGTACTCGATGACGTTCATCGCCCGGGCCATCGGGTGCTTCTCGCCGGTGACGGTGATCGGCTCCTGCTTGGCGTAGTACGTGGCCAGCGGGGTGCCCTGGATCGTGTCACCGGCGTCGAGCACCACGGTGGCCTTGCCGCGCCGCTCGGCGCGGATCTGGTTGATCAGGGTGGCCAGCTTCGCCACGCCGATGTCGTTCTGCCTGCTGTCGTCGTACTCGGCGTCCCGGTAGTAGTCCCAGTTGTAGACGTTTCCGTGGGTGTCCGACGTACCGAGCAGGGTGAGGTCCCAGGTCCGCTTCGGGCCGGTCGCCGCCGCGGGCGCGGCGGTGACCAGCGGTGCGGCGGCCGCCGCGGCCGCGGCGACGATCACCTGGCGGCGGGACGGGCCGGTGGGAGAGGGGGTCATTTGCTGCCCTTCCAGACGGTTGATGGCGCCTCATGGGCACCGCCGGCACCATAACCAGCGAAGGTAACAGTGGCCACAACAGCCAGCCCCGTTTGCGGGAAGGGCCCGTATGCGGCGCGAGAGCTGCACCTGCTCGCCCGTCGGAGGGCGGACGGTGGGTCTCAGCGTGGCCAGGCGGCCAGCTGCCGCCGAACCTGGGCGATGTCGGCGGAGCCGAGGCCGTAGCGGGCGAAGCGACGGTCCGGGATGCGGTCCAGGTAGCGTCCGGCCGCCCGGATGTCCTCGTCGTCCAGGGCCGGGTCGAGTTGCCGGGCGAGGTCCAGCAGCTCGGCCACGTCCCGGTGCTCCAGGGCGGCCGCCACGTCGATGTAGTCGCGTACCTCGCGCCGGTTGACCAGGGCGGCGGTCTTGTTGGCGATCAGATCCCGTACGTCCATCACCGGCCCGAGGTCCATCATCACCACCGGGCTGCGGTGCCGGTCGAGTCGCGCCAGGCTGAGCCGGATCTGCCGGCCGTCCCGACCGACCACGAAGTCCCGCATGTCCCGGTCGAAGCCGTCGAACAGGTCGGCGAGGTCGCTGTCCGGATCCGCGTCGACCACCTCGAAGCCGGCGGCCTCCAGCGCGGCCCGGACCCCGGCCGCCGCCGCGGCGGCGGCGCCCTCCACGTCGGCGAAGAGGTCGACATCCTCGGTGGGGCGGGTGACCAGTCCGTGCACGGCCCACGCCACCCCGCCGCCGAGTACGAAGCGGTGCGGCCCGGCGACCGCCAACGCCACCCGGGCCACCTCGCGGTAGAACTCGTGCGGATGCGCTCCGCTCACGCCGCCGCCTCGCTCTGCTCCGCGTCGGCGCGAGGTGCCACGCTGCTGAGCCGGATGGTTCGCTCGCTCCGCTCGCTCACGCCGACCGGAGACCCCGGTGCCGGGTCTCCCAGGCCAGCCGTACGCTGCGGGGCAGGTTGAGCAGTCGCCACACCCGGCGAAGGGTCCGGCCGTTGACGAGCTGGCGTAGGTCGTCGGCGCTGGTGGTCTCCCGCAGCACGTTCTCGTACATCCAGAGCAGCTGGTCGGGGTCGCGTAGGTCGAAGGCGCGGTCTGCGCTCCACATCAGCCGCACCGGCAACTCCACCACCCCCCGGGTGGGCCCGCGCAGCTCGGCCAGCGTCCGGGCCACCACGGCGGGACGGCCGGGCCGGGCCAGGTACGCCACGCCGGTCGCGGTGGGGGAGACGGCCTGCATGCTGTCAGGGTAACCCCACCGTGGCCGAAAGCGGACCTGCGACCTGCGCTGCCGGTACGCACACGCCGCTCGCCGCGCATCGCGATCGAGTTGGACGTCCGGTTTCCGCGTTCCGTGACCGCATCGCCGGGGGAGTTGGACCTCCGCTTTCCGCGTGCCCTGACCGCATCGCCGGGCAGTTTGACCTCCGCTTTCCGCGTGCCCTGACCGCATCGCCGGGCAGTTTGACCTCCGCTTTCCGCGTGCCCTGACCGCATCGCCGGGCAGTTGGACCTCCGGTTTTCCGCCATGCCGGTCACCAGATGCCGGTGCGGAGATGTCCGGTTCCGCGGGCCCGGTCACCGATGACAGCGAGTGGGATTTCCGGTCTCTGCGTTCCGGTCACCGCGCCTCGGTGGATCCGCCGGTCGAGCCGGACGACGCGGCGGAGTCGGATGTCCGGTTCCGCTTGCTGGCCCGACGCACCCTGCGAACGTTTGTGGGGGACGTCTCGAATGTCCGGTCTCCAGCCGTGGCTGCGGCATGGCTGACGGCGGAATCGTGGCGGGGGTGGGGGCGTTGTAACCCGTGGCTGATCGAGCAGGGCCGCTTGCCCTCCGTGGGTGTGGGTGTGGCCGGCGGTTCGGCGGAATGATCCGGGCCGGTCGGTCGTTGTACATGGTCCCGGCGCCGCGAAGGGCCCTCCCGCCCCGCGAGCCGCCGGCCCGGCCTCGGCCCCGGGAATGATGGTGGCCGGTTGGTCGTTGGACATGGTTCCCCCGATGGGCGCCACCCGCGATGGGTGTGCGGGCCCTCGGATCGCGGATCTGATCCGCCTCTCTTCTTCCCTCTTGGTCTTTCAGCGTCCGTGTAGGGCGCTCACCCGCGTGCCGTTCCCCCTTTGTGCCGGCGCGTGGACGTCTACCCCCGAATGGAGTTTTGATCATGACTTCGATGCTGCGTAAGAGTGTTCTGGGTGTTGCTGGTCTGGCTTTCGCCGGT
>NZ_JBFBAO010000430.1:0-5297 GCF_040682255.1 Micromonospora sp. NPDC051296
GCTGCTCGCCGAGGCCGACGGGACCGACAACGACTGGGACATCCTCTCCGCCTGCGAGCTGAGCGACGTCGAGGCCCGCCCGGCGACGGGCAGGCCGCGCTCTTCGACGCCGTGCTCGGGCCGCCGGGTCCGGGCCGCCCGGCGTTGACCAGGGTGTACGCCGACCAGCTCGAACGCATCGCGGCGACCGCCCAGCCGGGGCGGTTCCGGCTGCTGGTGGCCGCCGAGTCGGCCGGCGCGCTGGTCGCGGCCGAGATGGGGGCAACGGGTCTGCCCTGGCGGGCTGACGTGCACGACGCGGTCCTGGCCGAGCTGCTGGGGGAGCCGTCCCCGGTGGGCGGGCCGCCCCGGCGGCTGGCCGAGCTGGCCGCCCGGATCGCCGACGCGTTCGGCGTCCGGCAGGTGCACGCCGACAGCCCGGCGGAGCTGCTGCGGGCGTTCGCCCGGGCCGGGGTGGAGCTGCCGAACACCCGGGCGTGGGTGCTGCGTGGGGTGGACCATCCGGCGGTGCCGCTGGTGCTGGAATACAAGGAGCTGTATCGGATCTGGACAGCCCACGGGCGGGCGTGGCGGGACGCCTGGGTCCGCGATGGCCGGTTCCAGCCGGAGTACGTCCCCGGCGGGGTGGTGTCGGGGCGGTGGGCCACCCGGGGCGGTGGCGCGTTGCAGATCCCGAAGGTGGTCCGCCGGGCGGCGGTGGCCGATCCGGGGTGGCGGTTCGTGGTGGCCGACGCCGGGCAGTTGGAGCCCCGGGTGCTGGCGGCCGTCTCCGGTGACGCCCGGCTCGCCGAGGCGGGTGCCACCGGAGACCTGTACGCGGCGTTGGCCCGGGACGCCTTCGGCGGCGACCGGGGTCGGGCCAAGCTGGCCCTGCTCGGCGCGATGTACGGGCAGACCGGTGGGGAGGCGGTGCCGGCCCTGGCGGTGCTGCGGCGCAACTATCCGACGGCGTTCGGCCACGTCGAGGCGGCGGCGCGTACCGGTGAGGTCGGCGGGCTGGTGCGTTCCTGGCTGGGGCGTACCTGCCCGCCCGGGACGGCGGGGTTCGGCGGCGACGACGGGGTGGCGGATCCGGACGCGGCCGGTGATCCGCAGTCGCCGCGGGCCCGGGCGGCCCGTTCCCGGGGTCGGTTCACCCGCAACTTCGTCATCCAGGCCACCGCCGCCGAGTGGGCCTCCACGCTGCTGGCGGTGCTCCGGGGCGAGCTGGCCGGCACCGGCGCCGAGCTGGTCTTCTTCCAGCACGACGAGGTGATCGTGCACTGCCCGGCGGAGCAGGCGGAGCGGGTCGCCGAGGCGGTCGAGCGGGCCGGGCGGCGGGCCACCGCATTGCTCTTCGGTGACACTCCGGTCCGCTTCCCGTTGGATCTGTCGATCGTGGAGTGCTACGCCGACGCGGCGTGAGCGGCACCCGGTCGGGCTGCCGCGAACCGGGCCGTGGTGATCGGGAAGAACCTATTATGAGCGTTATGCGTAGTTGGCTGGGTTTCACCGTCGGCGGGACGCGATCGTGACGCCGGCCGGTGCGGTGGGGCAGCCGTACTCCCGCCTGGAGGGCCGCGCCAAGGTCACCGGGACGGCACGGTACGCGGTCGAGTACCCGGTGGACGGCGTGGCGTACGCCCAGGCGGTGCCGGCGACCGCCGTGCGGGGCACGATCACCGGGCTGGACACCGACGCCGCGCTGGCGGTCGACGGGGTGCTGGCCGTGCTGCACCACGGCAACGCGCCCCGCCTGACGCCGGGCGTGGATCCGGAGCTGTTCCGCCTCCAGGAACCGACCGTCCACTTCCGGGGCCAGTTCGTCGCCGTCGTGGTGGCGGAGACCATCGAAGCGGCGCGGGAGGCGGCCCGGCTGGTCCGCGTCGACTACGCCCCGCAGCCGCACCACACGGTGCTCTCCGCGCAGGATCCCGCCCTGTACCGGCCCGACCACGTCAATCCGAGCTACCCGACGGACGTGGTCGCCGGTGACTTCGACGCCGGCTTCGCCGCCGCCGAGGTCCGGCTGGACCTCACCTACCGCACGCCGTCCTACCACAACAGCCCGATGGAGCCGCACGCCGCGACCGCGCAGTGGCGCGACGGTCGGCTGCTGGTGCACGACTCCATCCAGGGTTCCTCACCCGCCCGGGAGATCCTGGCCCGGCTGTTCGGGCTGCCCATCGAGGCCGTCCGAGTGGTCAACACGCACGTCGGTGGCGGGTTCGGCGGCAAGCTGTACTGCAAGGTCCAGACGGTGCTCGCCGCGCTGGCGGCCCGGCACGTCGACCGGCCGGTCCGCCTGCCGCTGACCCGCCAGCAGACGTTCGGCCCGGTCGGATACCGCACCCCGACCATCCAACGGGTCCGGCTCGGCGCCGGCCCGGACGGCCGGATCGACGCGGTCGCCCACGACGCGATCAGCCAGACCTCGATGGTGACGGAGTTCGCCGAGCAGACCGCCGTCTACACCCGCAACATGTACGCCGCCCCGAACCGGCGTACCACGCACCGGCTGCTGCGGCTCGACGTGCCCACCCCGTTCTGGATGCGCGCGCCGGGGCACACCCCGGGCTCGTTCGCGCTGGAGTCCGCCCTGGACGAGTTGGCAGCGGCCTGCCAGGTCGATCCGGTCGAGCTGCGGCTGCGCAACGACACCACCGTCGACCCGGAGAGCGGGTCACCGTTCACCAGCCGCAACCTGGCCGCCTGCCTGACCGACGGGGTCCGCCGGTTCGGCTGGGATGGACGCGACCCGACCCCGCGGGCCCGGCGTGACGGCCGGTGGCTGCTCGGCACCGGGATGGCCGGCTCCAGCTACCCCGCCCGGGTGCGCCCGGCCACCGCGTCGGCCGCCGCGTCCGCCGACGGCACCTTCGAGGTACGGATCAACGCCGCCGACATCGGCACCGGGGCGCGTACGGCGCTGTGGCAGGTGGCCGCCGACGCGCTCGGCACGCCGCCGGAGCGGGTGCGGATCCGGGTGGGGGACACCGCCCTGCCGCCGGCCGACGTGGCCGGCGGCTCGACCGGACTGGCCTCGTGGAGCTGGGCGGTGGTCCGGGCCTGCGAACGGTTGTGCGACCGGCTCGCCGAGCTTCGTGGCCGGCTGCCCGCCGAGGGGCTGACCGTCGAGGTGAGCATCGACGACGAGGTGGCGGCGCAACGCACGCTGCCGCGGTACGGGTACGGGGCGCAGTTCGCCGAGGTGCGGGTGGACTCCGACACCGGCGAGGTCCGGGTACGGCGGCTGCTCGGTGTCTTCGCGGTCGGCCGGGTGGTGAACCCGACCACCCTGCGCAGCCAGCTGATCGGCGGGATGACCATGGGCCTGTCGATGGCGCTGCACGAGGCGGGACTCTTCGACACCCGCTACGGCACCTGGGCCAACCACGACCTGGCCAGCTATCACGTCAGCAGCAACGCCGACGTGCCGGCGGTGGAGGCGTACTGGGTCGACGACGCCGACGACCAGCTCAACCCGCTCGGGGTCAAGGGCGCCGGCGAGATCGGCATCGTCGGTGCCGCCGCGGCCATCGCCAACGCGGTGCACCATGCCACCGGCGTACGGGTCCGCGACCTTCCCGTCACCCTGGACAAACTCCTGGCAGCCTGACCACTACCGGCCGTCCCCCTGTTGTTCATGTTGGTGTGCCAGCCTGTGCGCCGCAAAACCTGACCGCTCCGATCAACTTGGTGAAGGTGCCTGGGAGGCAGCATGGCCAGACGCGTTTACCTGCACATCGGCGCGCCGAAGACCGGAAGCACCTACGTGCAGAACGTGCTCTGGAGCAACCAGCGGGTGTTGGCGGACGCCGGCATCCTGTTGCCGAGCAGCGCCGTGGCGCACGATCAGGCGATGGCCGACCTGCGTCAGGCGCGCTGGCGGGACACCGACGTCTACTGGACGTGGGACCGGCTGGCCGAGAAGGCCGGCAAATGGTCCGGTGATGTGATCATCAGCAACGAGGGGTTGGGTTCGGCCACCACCGAGCAGGCGATCCGCGCGGTGGAGAGCCTGCAACCCGCCGAGGTCCACATCATCGTGGCGGGCCGTGATCTGTGGCGTACCTTCCCGTCGTTCTGGCAGCAGAGCATCAGGGCCCGCAGCGGCTGGCGTTTCGGGGCCTTCATGCGCGCCGTGGAGCAGGGCAAGGCCGAGACCTTCTGGGACAACCACACCGCACTGCGCATGCTGCGCCGGTGGGGCGACCTGGTGCCGGCCGAGCGACGACACCTGGTGACGGTTCCGCCTCCCGGCGCCCCACGTGACCTGCTGTGGCACCGGTTCGCCGGTGTCATGGGTATCCCGGACGGGCTGTGCGAGTTGGCGGAACCCACCTCGAACCCGTCGCTCGGCGCCGCCGAGATCGAACTGCTCCGGCGGGTCAACCTGGCGTTGGGCGACAGCTACCCGCTCCGGACGCCGTACCAGAAGGTCGTCCACCGCCACCTGGTCGACTCCGTGCTCAAGCAGCGGGCCAACGACCGGAAGTTCGGCGTCGGCCTGGACCGGGCCGAGTGGGTGATGGAACTCGCCGAGCAGCAGATCAAGGAACTCCAGGACTACCCGTGCCAGATCGTCGGGGACCTCGACGAACTGCGGCCGACGAAGATGAAGCAGACCGGCACCCCCGACGACCTCGACGACAGCCAGTTGCTCCAGGTCGCGATCGAGACGATCGTCGGCATGCTGGGGCACGCGGACTCCCTCAGCGAGCAGGCCGACGACCAGAACGAGAAGGTCTTCGCGCGGCTCAAGAACCGGGCAGCCGGCGGCGTCAAGCGCCGGCTACGCCTCGCCACCCGCCGCGACGGCTAGTTCACGCACCGATGAAGGGCAGCTCCGGTGAGAGCTGCGACGACATCGCCGCGTCGCTGTCCTTATTGAGGCGGCATAGGCGCCGTCCTCGTGGGTGTTGCCGTTAGCATCCCGAGGGCAGCGAATCCCGTGTGCTGCGCAGCGAGGACGGGGTCGGCGGGGTGGGCTGGTGGGCATCGATTACGGATACGACCTTTACCTGCCGACTCACGTAGTCGGCCAGGCCCTGCGGGCGGCTGCCTCGATCGCCCGGGAAGGGTGCTGGTGCGGTGGCGTCGCCTCTGGGACGCCAGTGGGGGTGGCTTGGGTATGTACCCGGCCTGCGTTGGTCGGCGTGGGTGTGTTTCCCGCATGGCGGGAGGTGGGCGCGAGATCTTGGACAGTTCCCGTTATCGCGGAACGGGAACTGTCCAAGTCAGCCGGTCTTTTGGGGACGCCGCGCAGGCGTGAAAATGGTGGGTAGGTCGCCCGCCGACGTCGTGAGATCTTGGCC
>NZ_JBFBAO010000431.1:0-5279 GCF_040682255.1 Micromonospora sp. NPDC051296
GTGGATCCTCGGTGGCCAGGTAGTGTTCGGCCATCCGGTCGGTCACCTCGGCCGCGGCGGCCGGCGTGCTGCCGCGCAGACCGCCGAGTACCCGGGCCAACGCGGCGTGCAGCCAGAGCCCGTCACGCCACAGTGGGCCGGTAACCCGCCTCCGGTTGTACTGCCACAGGTGCAGGGCGGCGGCACCGGCAAAGCACCACTCGTAGCGTTCGGCGAGGCCAAAGGCGGATGCGGGCACGGCCCTGGCGCCGGGCGCCCGCTGGGACATTTCGTGGTGCAGGGCGGACACCGACCGGTTGAGGCGGACGACCAGCTTGCGCACCTCGGACGGCAGATTCGGGTCGGCGTTCACCCGGCGGGCCACGTCCGGCACCACGGCCAGGGCGCCACAGGTAGGCGCGGACAGGCTGAACCGGGTCAGGTCCAGACCGGGCAGGGGCGCGTCGAGGGTGGCCGCCGCGGCGATCTCGTCGCCGGCCGGCGGCGCCTGCCGGAACGCGCGGGCGAGCCGGGGCAGCTGCCCGATCAACCCGGCCCGGGTCACCAGGGTGTTGCCGTCGAACAGCGACACGATCCGGTGGTCGCGTTCCAGCTTGGCGAAGGCGCCGTCGGCGTATACGTCGGTGAGGAAGCCGCGGGCGCCGAGCAACTCGCCTAGCTCGTCTAGCTCGGACTGGACCAGAGTCGGCACGAATGACTTGGTGACCGCGCCGAGCACGCTGGCTTCGGCCGGCACCACCTGCACGGACCGGGCCGCGAACAGCGTGGTGACCTCGGCGACCAGCAGCGCGGTGGCGGCTCGGCCCAGGGTACGGCGCACCTGCGGCAGGTCGGCCAAGCGTCGCCCGTACAGGCTGCGCTCGGCGGCGAACCGGCCGGCCAGCCGCAGGCCGTGCTCGGCGGCACCGAGCGACAGCGCGGCGCACAGCAGCCGGGTGACCTGGAGAGCCTTGAGCACGGTTTCGATACCCTGCCCCACCTCGCCGACCAGCGCGTCGTGCGGGAGGTCGGCGCCATGCAACCGGATGCCGCTGATGTCGGCGCCGCGGATACCGAGCGTGCGAATCTTCGACAGGCAGGTGAAGCTGCCCGGGGCCAGCGCGGTCTTGTCGACCAGGAAGAGGCTGAAGCCGCGGGGGCCGCCGGCCTGGTCTGTGCGCGCCAGCACGCACATCAGCTGCCCACGGGTGGCGTTGTTGATCAGCCACTTCTCGCCGCTGAGCCGCCAGCCCGTCGCGGTGCGGATGGCGGACGCCTCGCCGTCGAGCAGGTCGCTGCCGTGTGCGCGCTCGGTCAGTCCCCAGGAGATCACGTCGCCGTCGAGGATGCGTTCGGCCAGCCGGTACGCCTGGCCGGGCCCGCCGCCCACCCAGACGGACACGCCGCCCAGCCAGGTCTTGGCGTGCGCGACGGCCACCGTGACGTCGCGCGCGGCGACGGTCCGGACGAGCTGGAGCAGCCGCCAGTAGTCGACCAGCGCGCCGCCGTACGCGGCCGGGACGTAATGCCGGAACAGACCGGCCGCGTCCAGCGCGGCGCAGGCCTCGTCCGGGAACCTCTCGTCGGCGTCCAGCTCGGCCAACTGTTCGGTCCCGAACGGGTTCGTCACGTCGTCGGCGGCGCCGATGATCGGCGTCAGATCCAGCATTGCGGCACCCCAATTCCCGCCCTGAAACAGCACTGACGCACATTGCAGCGATCGAGGGAATCGCCACCCGACAACACTAGTTAATTGCTGGTCCAGCCGGGCGCTGCGCGTATGACAGCGTCTCCGAATTCCGGTCGATCGCCGGCCCGGGCGGTTCGGCCCCATCGACCGGGCGACCATATCCACGGCCGCTCAGACCCGTCAAGGACGCACTGGGCCTCGGCCGAACCGGGCCATCGCCTTTTTGGCACGGCTTAAAGAACTGCCGCCGCTTTGCCTCTCGTGATAGCGTCGCCGCAGCATCCGACCACCCTCCCAGGAATGGTCCGTACGGTCATTCCGACCATTCGGACGGCACCCTGTTCTTCATTTAACGACGCCGCCGAAGATCCCGATCGGCTATTCGATGCGGCGACACTGACGGATATCGAGGTGCTATGGAGCCGAAACTCGACATCGATGGTTCAATGGTCGACTCGTGCCACCAGTCGGCGCAGCGGATCACCGATGACGTGTGGCGGGCCATCGCGGCCAAGACCACCCTCTCGGTCGAGCGCACGATCGTCCGGTTGCTGGGCATCGACGGGGTCGACCCGAATGGCGTCCCGATCCCCAACATCCTGGTCGGACACGTACAGGACCGCGGCGGCCTGGCCAGCGGCATCGCATACCACCTGGGCAACGCCATGGTGCAGACCGGACGGTCGCCGCAGGACATCGCCAAACTGGTCAGCGCCCGGGAACTCGACCTCGTCGCGCTGCCCCGCGGCGCACCCGACGAACTCCGCCGCGCGGTCCGCGACGAGGCCGCCCGCACCATGCAGGAGTTGCGCCGCAGGCGCGCGGAGCGGACCCAGTGGCGCGCCTCGCTCGACGAGCAGCCCACCCCGCACGCGTACGTGCTGACCGCCACCGGCAACGTGTACGAGGATGTGGCGCACGCCCGGGCGGTCGCCGACGCCGGCGGCGACATAGTCGCGATGATCCGATCGACCGCGCAAAGCTTGCTCGACTACGTGCCCTACGGCCCCACCACCGAGGGTCACGGCGGCACGTTCGCGACCCAGGAGAACTTCCGGATCATGCGGGAGGCCATGGACGACTGGTCCCGGGCCAACGGACGGTACGTGCGGCTGTCCAGCTTCTGCTCCGGCCTCTGTATGCCGGAGATCGCCGCGATGGGCGCCATCGAGGGCCTGGACAACATGGTCAACGACGCCCTGTACGGCATCCTGTATCGGGACATCAACATCGTCCGCACGCTCATCGACCAGAGCTTCTCCCGGCGCCTGAACGGCTACTTCGGAATCGTCATCAACACCGGCGAGGACAACTACCTGCGCACCGCGGACGCCGTCACGGCCGCGCCCTCGGTGGTGGCGTCCCAGTTCATCAACTACCATCTGGCCCGCCGTTCCGGGGTGCCGGACGACCAGATCGGGTTGGGCAACGCCTTCGAGATCCACCCCACGGTCACCAACGGCCTGCTGTACGAGTGGGCGCAGGCGCAACTGACCCGCGAGCTGTTTCCGAACTGTCCGGTCAAGTTCATGCCGCCGACCAAGCACATGGACGGCGACCTGTTCCGCACGCAGGCCGTCGACACGCTGTTCAACCTGCTCGCCGTCGCCACCGAGCAGCGGATCCAGACCATCGGGGTGCCGACCGAGGGCCTGTTCACGCCGCACATCCACGACCGGGTCATCGGCATGGCCAACGTCCGGTACGTCGCGAACACCGCCCGCGAACTCGCCGGCGAGATCCGGTTCCGGCCAGGCGGCATTATCCAGCGGCGGGCCGTCGAGGTGCTCGCCGACGCCGAGTCCCTGCTCGCCGAGATCGCCGCCGGCGGACTGTTTGCCGCGCTCCAAGCCGGCACGTTCGGCAACGTCTCCCGGCGGCTCACTGACGGGCGCGGCGCCGAAGGCATGGTCGACATCGACGACCAGTACTTCAACCCGTACCTGGAGCTGATGGAGGAGAGCCTCGATGCGTGACCCGGTGAACCTGGCAGCTGTGCGCCCGTACGCCGATGCCCTGGACGACGGCTTCATCAGCCTGGCGTTCACCCTTCCGGTGCCGGACACCAAGGCAGCCCGACGGGCGGCGCTGAAACTGGCCTCGGAGATGGGCCTCCAGCGGGCCGAGGTGGTGCACCAGGCCCGGGTGACCGACGGCTTCACCTACTTCCTGGTGTACGCCCGGTGCCCGCACACGGTCGACTACGCCGCCCTCGACTACGACGGCACCGACCCGCGCTTCCTCACGAAGTCGGAGGTGGAGCAGTACGCCGACAAGCACCTGGGCCGGACGGTGGTGGTGGTCGGCGCCAGCACGGGCACCGACACGCACACGGTCGGCATCGACGCGATGCTCAACCTCAAGGGCTTCGACGGGCAGTACGGCCTTGAGGCGTACCGGAACTTCCGGGTTATCAACCTGGGCAGCCAGGTGCCGAACGAGGAACTGGTGGCCAAGGCGATCGAGGTTGGCGCCGACGCGATCCTGGTCTCGCAGACCGTCACCCAGCAGGACCTGCACGTGCACAACCTCACCGAGCTGGTCGAGCTGGTGGACGCGGAGGGCCTGCGCGAGCGCATGGTGCTAGTCTGCGGCGGCCCCCGGATCAGCCCGGAGCTGGCCAAGGAGCTGGGCTTCGACGCCGGCTTCAGCAAGGGCACCTATCCCAATCACGTGGCCACCTTCGTGGCACAGGAACTCGTGGCGCGCCGGCACGGGTCGCGAGTCGCTGCGGCGCCCGTCGGGCTGCTGCACGCGACCGGATGACCCGCATGCACCTCACCGACCTGCTGGCGGCGTCGCGCCGCACCGCGTTCGCCGGTCTGGCCAAGAACACCGGCAAGACCACGGCGCTCGTCTCGGCCCTGACCGGGCTCAGCGAGGGTCGGCGCTTCGTCGGCATCACCTCGCTCGGGCGCGACGGCGAGGAGTGGGACGTGTTGGACCGCGACGTCGGCAAGCCGCGCATCTGGCTGCCCCTCGCCAGCGTGGTGGCCACCACCGACGTGCTGTGGCAGCGCAGCGGCCTGCGGTACGAGACGCTGCACGTCACCGACTACCGCACCCCGCTCGGCCGGGTGGTGATCGGCCGGGTCCTGACCCCCGGCCACGTCGAGGTCGCCGGCCCGAGCACCGCGGCCCAACTGCGCACGGTGATCGACGCCATCACCGGCGTCGGCATCGACCACCTGCTGCTGGATGGCTCGATCAACCGGCGGATCGGCTGCTCTCCCGCCCTGGTGGACGGCGTGGTGCTGGCCACCGGCGCGGTCGTCGACCAGAATCCGGCCGGGGTGGCCCGGCACACCAGGCGGGCGGCCGACCTGCTTCGGCTGCCACCCGTGACCGACACGAGGGTACGCGCAGCGGCGGCCGGCCGGGCGACTCCGGCACTGCTGCCGGACGACGGCGAGCCGATTCCGCTGCCGGCCCGGCTGCCGCTGGCGGCCGACGCGGGCGACCTCGGCGAGGTGTTCCGCCCGCATCCCGGGCACTGCCGGCTGCTGCTGCCCGGCGCCCTGTGCGAGTCGTTCCTGCGCCGCGTCGCCGACTCCCGCCGCGGCCGCCCGATCACCTTCGTGGTGGTGGACAGCACCAAGGTACTGCTGCC
>NZ_JBFBAO010000432.1:0-5250 GCF_040682255.1 Micromonospora sp. NPDC051296
GCGAGTTCGGCAGCGCCATCCGCTTACCCGGGGTGCCCGCGGACAGCAGCACCGCCGCGGCGGAGGCCGCCTGGCCGAGGCAGACGGTCTGGATGTCCGGCCGGACGTACTGCATGGTGTCGTAGATCGCCGTCATGGCGGTGAACGAGCCACCGGGCGAGTTGATGTACATGATGATGTCCCGGTCGGGGTCCGTCCCCTCCAGGGTGAGCAGCTGGGCCATCACGTCGTTGGCCGACGCGTCGTCCACCTGGACGCCGAGGAAGATGATCCGGTCCTCGAAGAGCTTGTTGTACGGGTTGGACTCCTTGACCCCGTACGACGTGCGCTCGACGAACGACGGCAGAACGTAGCGGTTGTGCACGGCCGCGAACTGGGGCGGCAGGCTCAGGTCGGTCATCGTCAGCTCCTCGGTCAGCTCAGGGTCCCGGCGCCTTCCGGAACCTGGGCGGCTCCGGTGATCACCTTGTCGATGAAGCCGTAGTCCATCGCCTCCTGGGCGGTGAACCAGCGGTCGCGGTCCGAGTCCGCCTCGATCTCCGCCGCGTCTCGGCCGGTGTGGAACGCGACCCGCTCCTGGAACATCCGCTTGGTGTAGAGCATCTGCTCGGCCTGGATCGCGATGTCGGCGGCGGTGCCGCCCATGCCGCCGGACGGCTGGTGCATCATGATCCGGGCGTGCGGCAGGGCGTAACGCTTGCCCTTGGTGCCCGCACAGAGCAGCAGCTGGCCCATCGAGGCGGCCATGCCCATCGCCACGGTCGACACGTCGTTGTCGATGTACTGCATGGTGTCGTAGATCGCCATGCCGGAGTAGACCGAGCCACCCGGCGAGTTGATCCAGAGAAAAATGTCCCGGTCCGGGTCCTCCGCCGCGAGCAGCAGCAGCTGCGCGCAGATGCGGTTGGCCACCTGATCGTTCACCTCGCTGCCCAGGAAGATGATCCGCTCCTTGAGCAATCGGTTGTAGACCGAGTCGTCGAGGTTGCCAACTGAGTCACCGCCACGGGCATCGATCGCCCGAAACGGCTTCGCTGGGATGTGCATGTCGGTCATGGCAGCCCTTCGCTCTCCGTACCGTCGTGTCCGACATTAACCGCTGGGCCGGGGGGCATAGTCCCGGTCGGGGCACTGTTCGCTATCAGCGCAGCCTGGAAGGCGTACCCGGAAAGGGATCGGGCCACCATCCACCGCGACCGGCGGACGGTGGCCCCACCCGGCGATCAGTGCTCGTGCGCGTGCTCCTGCTCGCCCGCCTCACGGAGGGCGTCAAGGCTGACCTCGGCACCGGCCGAGTCCTTGATCGTGATGCGCTCCATGACCGCGGCCAGCGCCTTGCCCCGCCGGACATCGCCGAAGACCGCGCCAGCGGCTCCGGAGCGGACCAGCTGGTCGTAGTACTGCTGGGGGGCCATGCCGGCGCGCTGGGCGCGGTGCACGATCTCGTGGCCGAACTCGTCGTCGGAGACCTGCACGTCCTCGGCGTCGGCGAGGGTGTCGAGCAGCAGCTGGACCTTGACGCCCTGGGTGGCGGCCTCGGTCAGCTCGGCGTCGATCTGCTCCTCGGTCTTCTCCTCGGCGGCGAGGTAGTCCTCCAGCGAGGCGCCGATCCGCTCCAGCTGGTCGACCATCGCCTGCTTGCGGCTCTCTACCTCGTCGCGGACCACGCCCTCCGGCGCCGGCACGTCGGCGGCCTCGACGAGCTGCTCGAGGGCCTTGTCCCGGGCGGCGTAGATCTGCTCGACCCGCTTGCCCCGGGTGACCCGCTCACGCAGGTCGTTGCGCAGCTCCTCGATGGTGTCGAACTCGCTGGCCATCTGGGCGAAGTCGTCGTCCAGCTCGGGCAGCTCCTTCTCCTTGACCGTGCGCACGGTCACCACGACGTCGGCGTCCCGGCCGGCGAAGTCGCCACCGACGAGCTGGGTGGTGAAGGTGGTGTCCTCACCGGCGGAGAGGCCGACCACGGCCTCGTCCAGGCCCGGCAGGAGCTGCTTGCTACCCACCTCGTGGGAGATGTTGCTGGCCGAGCCGCCCGGCACCTCCTCGCCGTCGACGGTCGCCCGCAGGTCGATCTGCACGTAGTCACCCTCGGCGGCGGGCCGCTCGACGGTCTTGAGGGTGGCGAACCGCTCGCGGAGGTTCGTCACCTGCTCGTCGATCTCGCTGTCGCCGACCTGCAGCTCGTCGACCGTGACCTCGATGGAGGTCAGGTCGGGCACGGTGATCTCCGGCCGGACGTCCACCTCGGCGGTGAAATTGAGCGAGTCACCGTCGTTGAACTCGGTGATCTCGACCTCGGGGCGACCCAGGGTCTTCAGGTCGTGCTCGCGGACCGCAGAGAGGATGTTCTGCGGGATGGCCTCCTGCACCGCCTCGTTGAGCACGGTGCCCCGACCCACCCGCTGATCGATGATGGCGGGCGGCACCTTGCCCTTGCGGAAGCCGGGAATCTGGATCTGCTGGCCGATCTCCCGGTACGCCTTCTTGAGGCTCGGCTCGAGCTCGACGAACGGCACCTCGATGGCGAGCCGCACGCGCGTCGGGCTCAGAGTCTCGACGGTGCTCTTCACAGGCGTACTCCTTGACGGATCTCGGGTTGAGTCTGGGCGCTCTTACAGCCCATCGAGTGTAGGCGAGCCGGCCCGGCCGACCGGCAGCGCCCGGGGGGCCTCGCCGCGGGGCTGTCCCGCGCGCCGGCCGTTCCGGGTGTCGCCGTTCCCACGTTGCGGCAGTCGGGGTGGCGGGATTTGAACCCACGGCCCCTCGCTCCCAAAGCGAGTGCGCTACCAAGCTGCGCCACACCCCGTGGCGACGAGCAGTCTATGCCGTCGGCCCGACAACGATGTGCCGGGGCGTCACCCAACGCGCCGAACAGGGAGAAACCGGATACCCCGGCGACATTGCCGCCCCGCCCGGAACTTATCTGGATCATGGACGGCGTGGCGCCGGGATACGGCCGCGCGGACGCCGCGGGCATTGGGTAGGCTGTCGGGCGCGTCCCGGGTGTCGGGGCGTACGCGGGCGTAGCTCAATGGCAGAGCTTCAGTCTTCCAAACTGACGGTGCGGGTTCGATTCCCGTCGCCCGCTCCACACCTTCCGGCCCAGGTCAGCGGCATGATCGCCGAGCCTGGGCCGCTTTCGTGCTAGCTCTCTTTGATCTTGCGTGCCATTGGCGTGCCAGTAGCGCCCGCCGTGCCGCCCGAGGCCGATTTGCGGGCCGGCCGTCAGGTCCCACATCCGGGCGCCGCCAGCTCACGTGGGTTAGCTGACGTACCAATCGAATAGCTCCCAGCCGGGTGGCGTAACCATGACCAAGAGCATCAGACCGGTAAGGGAGCTGGCTACAGCGAGTCCGACCCACCGTCGCCAATCGGCTCGCAGCCCCGAAGAGGTCAGCTTGGGCAGTGCTACGGCCAAGCACAGCAGAGCCGGGATGAAGCCCACCCCTACCGCGATCACCGCGGGCCATGCCCACGCAGGTGGTGATTGCTCAGGGAAGTACTCGGCTTCGGTGGTGAGGTAGGCGACTGCCCCGTAGGCGTACATCGCAACGACGAGGAGCTGCACCGACGCCAGCGTCCACGTCCACCGAGTCAGACCACCTTCGTTCTTCGCCCCGGTACGCATCGATGCAGGATACGAGAAAAGTGGCGCTCCGGAACGATCGCGAGGGCGGTCGGCCGCCGCCGAGGTCGGGGCGATCCCTGCCGCGCCGCTTCGCGGCCTGTTGAGGTCAACCACCGGGTGAATCCATCCGCGGCCGATCCGATGGCGGCCACGGATGAACCGGCAGCGGCGGGGTATGCGGCCCCGTCCTGGTGGAGTGACGACCTTCCGGTCGCGGTGCCGCGACCGGCCCGGCCGGGCGGGTCGGTTCAGGCCGACCCGCCCGGCAACGGGCTGCGGTGCGTGCGGCTCCGGTGCGTGCGGCTCAGGTGGTCAGCCAGTTCCAGGCGTCCACGACCCACTGGGTCTGCTGCAGGTAGGCGATGCCCAGGCCGGTCAGAAAGACCGCGGTGACCAGGTGGGCGCCCCGGGCACTGCGCCGCACCCGGCCCAGCTGCCGTTCCAGCACCACCCGCCCCAACAGCCTGGCCAGCGCGAAGAGCCCGGCCGCCACCAGCAGGCTCAGCACGAAGATCAGGAACGGCCCCGCGAGGTCACCGCCGCCGGAGATCGCCCAGATTCCCCAGCACACGAAGGCGAACAGCGCACCGGCGGCGCTCGACTCACCGCCGCGTTTCAGCTGCGCCACGTGCCAGCTCAACGGCCGGCGCGGTGCCGGGCCGCCCGGCCAGCCGGTGCCGGTCGGCTCGTGCTCGACGGCCGGGAACGGCTCGGTACGGGGCGCCCGGGAACCGACCGAGGCCACGCCACGCCGGTACGGGTCGCGCTGCGGCGGTATCCCGTCACCGGGCTGCGGCGGCACCTCGACGGTCCGCTCCGCCCACGGCTGCGTCTGGTCGGCCATGTCATCCCCTCCCCCTGGGCCGGCGGCGACCACCGATCGCCGCTGGAGACTTCGAGGGTAGCCAGCCGGCAAATCGCTCGCCGCAGCCGCGTCGATCGGTTAGACACGACCGGTGACGACCTCCCCTTTGCCCATCCAGACCGCCCGCGCCGAGGACTGGGACGAGATCAACCGGACACTCGGACAGCTGTTCCACCACAGCGTCGACCCAGAGAGCCACGAGATCGAACGCGCGATCTTCGAACCGGAACGCGCCCTGCTGGTACGCGACGGAACGGAGCTGGTGGCCAGCGCCGCGGCGTACACCCGGGAGCTTGGCGTACCCGGCGGTGCGGTGCCCGCCGCGCACGTCACCCTCGTCGGCGTCGCGCCGACGCACCGCCGTCAGGGCCTGCTCACCGCGATGATGCGCCGGCAGCTACGCGAGATTCACGACGCCCGTCGGGAGCCGGTCGCGGTGCTCTGGGCCAGTGAGGGGCGGATCTACCCCCGCTTCGGCTACGGGATGGCCTCGCAGCGGCTCCAGATCACCGGCGAGACCATCGAGCTGCGGCTGCCGGCCGCGACGCCCGACGAGGGCCGGCTGCGCCTGGGCCGGCCGACCGACCGCCAGCCCGACCTGGCCCGGGTGTACGAGCAGGCCCGCGCAAACCGCCCCGGCTGGTCCGCCCGCGACGATCGGTGGTGGCGGTACGTGCTGGGTGACCCGGAGTCGCAGCGCGGCGGCGCCACCGAACGGCGGGTGGTGCTGCACGAGGGTCCCGACGGCGTCGACGGG
>NZ_JBFBAO010000433.1:0-5248 GCF_040682255.1 Micromonospora sp. NPDC051296
GCTCAAGGAGTACGAGGACCTGCTCTCCGGCCAGCCGATCTGGCTGGAGCGGACGCAGAACGTGGCCGTGCTCGACGTGACCGCCTGCGTGGCGCTGGGCGTCACCGGGCCGGTACTGCGCTCGGCGGGGCTGGCCTGGGACCTGCGCAAGACGATGCCGTACTGCGGCTACGAGACGTACGAGTTCGACGTGCCGACGCACGCCGACGGCGACGTCTGGGGCCGCTACCTGGTCCGGATGGCCGAGATCCGCGAGTCGCTCAAGCTGGTCGAGCAGGCGCTGGACCGGCTCAAGCCGGGTCCGGTGATGGTGGCCGACAAGAAGATCGCCTGGCCGGCGCAGCTGGCCATCGGCGTCGACGGCATGGGCAACTCGCTGGAGCACGTCGCCAAGATCATGGGGCAGTCGATGGAGTCCCTGATCCACCACTTCAAGCTGGTGACGGAGGGCTTCCGGGTGCCGCCGGGCCAGGTGTACGTCGGCATCGAGTCGCCCCGCGGCGAGCTGGGCGTGCACGCCGTCTCCGACGGTGGCACCCGGCCGTACCGGGTGCACTACCGGGAGCCGAGCTTCGTCAATCTTCAGGCCCTGCCGGCGATGGCCGAGGGTGGCCTGATCGCCGACGTGATCGCCGGCGGCGCCTCGCTGGACCCCGTCATGGGAGGTTGTGACCGGTGACCACGACTGTCTTCACGGACGAGACGCGGGCCCGGGCGCGGGAGATCGTCGCCCGCTACCCGGCCGACCGGTCCCGCTCGGCACTGCTGCCCCTGCTGCACCTCGTGCAGTCCGAGGAGGGCTACGTCTCCCCGGCCGGCGTGGCGTTCTGCGCCGAGGTGCTCGGCCTGAACAAGGCCCAGGTCGGCGCGGTCGCCAGCTTCTACACGATGTACAAGCGCCGGCCCACCGGTGACTGGCTGGTCAGCGTCTGCACCAACACCATGTGCAACGTGCTGGGCGGCCAGGAGGTCTATGACACCCTCGCCGAGCACCTGGGCGTCGGGCACGACGAGACCACCGCCGACGGGAAGGTCACGCTGGAGCACGCCGAGTGCCTGGCGGCCTGCGACTACGGCCCGGTGATGACCGTCAACTACGACTTCTTCGACGGTGTCGACCCGCAGACCGCGGTGGGCGTGGTGGACGAGCTGCGGGCCGGTGGCCGGCCCACGTCGAGCCGGGGCGCCCGCCTCTGCACGCTGAAGGAGATGGCGATCCAGCTCGCCGGCTTCGCCGACGAGCGCGAGGGTGCGGTCGCCGACGGCGTGCCGGGCGAGCCGAGCCTGCGTGGCCTGCGGCTGGCCCAGCAGCACGGCATCTCGGTGCCGGGCTTCGACCCGAACACCCCGATTCGCAGCGGCGACAAGCCGGCCCCGGCCACCCCGGCGAAGGCCGCGCCGACCGGCAGCACCGCGCCCGACGTGCCGGCCCCGGACCGCAAGTCGCCGCAGGTGCGTACCGCCGAGACCCGGCAGCCGGACGCGAAGACCGCCGTGCCGGACGGCCCCGGCACCAAGGTCCCGGTCGACGGCCCGGCACCCGGGCCGCGCGACGCCCAGGCGGCGGAGGCCGCCGGGGTGGCGGCCAACAAGCCGGCCGGTGACGCCAAGCCTGCCGGCGACGATGCCGAGGCGCAGGAGCGCAACCTCAGGGAAGCGGAGTCCACCGGCCACTCAGGTGACCAGGGCTCGGCGAACGACAAGGGGGCTCAGAAGTGACCACGCCTCGGCCGGAGACCCTGGCCAAGTTGACGCCGGTGCTCACCAAGCGCTGGCTGTCGCCCGACGCCTGGCGGATCGGCACGTACGAGAAGCTGGACGGCTACGCGGCACTGCGCAAGGCGCTCAAGGCACACCCGGACGACCTGATCCAGCTGGTTAAGGACTCCGGGCTGCGCGGCCGCGGCGGCGCCGGCTTCCCCACCGGTCTCAAGTGGGGATTCATCCCGCAGGGCGACGGCAAGCCGCACTACCTCGTGGTGAACGCCGACGAGGGCGAGCCGGGCACCTGCAAGGACCTGCCGCTGATGACGCACGACCCGCACTCGCTGGTCGAGGGCGTGATCATCGCGTCGTACGCGATCCGGGCCAACCGGGCCTACATCTACATCCGCGGTGAGGCGGTGCACGCCGCACGCCGGCTGCGCAACGCGGTCCAGGAGGCGAAGGCCAAGGGCTACCTGGGTAAGAACATCCTGGGCAGCGGCTTCGACCTGGAGCTGGTGGTGCACTCGGGCGCCGGGGCGTACATCTGTGGCGAGGAGACGGCGCTGCTCGACTCGCTGGAGGGCTTCCGGGGGCAGCCCCGGCTGCGCCCGCCGTTCCCGGCCACCCACGGCCTGTACGCCAGCCCCACGGTGGTCAACAACGTCGGCACCATCGCCAGCGTGCCGTACATCGTGCTCGGCGGCGCCGGCTGGTGGAAGAGCATGGGCACGGAGAAGTCCTCCGGGCCGATGATCTACTCGCTGTCCGGCCGGATCGCCAACCCGGGCCAGTACGAGTGCTCCCTCGGCGTCACCCTGCGCGAGCTGCTGGAGCTGGCCGGTGGGATGCAGCCCGGGCACAACCTGAAGTTCTGGACCCCGGGCGGGTCGTCGACCCCGCTGCTCACCGCCGAGCACCTCGACGTGCCGCTGGACTTCGAGGGGGTGGCCGGCGCCGGCTCGATCCTCGGCACCACGGCCACCCAGATCTTCTCCGACCAGGACTGTCCGGTCTACGCGACCTACCGGTGGCTGGAGTTCTACCACCACGAGTCGTGCGGCAAGTGCACCCCGTGCCGGGAGGGCAACTACTGGATGGTCCGGGTCTACCGGCGCATCCTCGCAGGCACAGGCACCCACGACGACCTGGACACCCTGCTCGACACCTGCGACAACATCCTCGGCCGCTCGTTCTGCGGCCTGGGTGACGGCGCCACCAGCTCGGTGACCTCGTCACTGAAGTACTTCAAGCAGGACTACCTCGACTACATCGAGGGACGGACCGCGCCGAAGTTGTCCGACAAGCAGTTGGTGGGAGCCCACTAATGACGGACGTAGCCAAGTCGACCGAGACGGTCACGCTCACCATCGACGGTGTCGAGGTCACCGCCCCGAAGGGGGCGCTGCTGATCCGCGTCGCCGAGCAGCTCGGCACCGAGATTCCCCGGTTCTGCGACCACCCGCTGCTGGCCCCGGCCGGTGCCTGCCGGCAGTGCCTGGTGGAGGTGGAGGGGCAGCGAAAGCCCGTCGCCTCCTGCACCCAGACGGTGGCCGACGGCATGGTGGTTCGCACCCAGCTCACCTCCCCGGTCGCCAAGAAGGCGCAGGAGGGGGTCATGGAGCTGCTGCTGCTGAACCACCCCCTCGACTGCCCGATGTGCGACAAGGGCGGCGAGTGCCCGCTACAGAACCAGGCCATGTCGACCGGCCGCAGCGACTCCCGGTTCCACGAGCACAAGCGGGAGTACCCGAAGCCGCTGCCGATCAGCACCCAGGTGCTGCTCGACCGCGAGCGGTGCGTGCTCTGCCAGCGCTGCACCCGGTTCTCCGAGGAGATCGCGGGCGACAAGTTCATCGACCTGATGAACCGCTCCTCGGCCGAGGAGATCAACATCTACCGGGACGAGGAGTACGGGGCCGAGGGTGAGGAGGGCGATGTTCCCTTCAACTCGTACTTCTCCGGCAACACCGTGCAGATCTGCCCGGTCGGCGCGCTGACCGGCGCCCAGTACCGGTTCCGGGCCCGGCCGTTCGACCTGGTCTCCAGCCCGAGCGTGTGCGAGCACTGCTCAGCCGGGTGCGCCCAGCGCACCGACTGGCGCCGGGGCAAGGTGCTGCGCCGGTTGGCCGGCGACGACCCGCAGGTCAACGAGGAGTGGAACTGCGACAAGGGTCGGTGGGGCTTCCAGTACGCCCGCGCCGCCGACCGGCTCACCACCCCGCTGGTACGCGACAAGCGCACCGGGGAACTGCGTGAGGCGTCCTGGAGCGAGGCGCTCAGCGTCGCCGCCGAGGGGTTGCGTGCCGCCCGGGACGGCGGCCAGGGTTCGGCGGTGCTCACCGGCGGCCGGCTGACCGTCGAGGACTCCTATGCGTACGCCAAGTTCGCTCGGGTCGCGCTGCACACGAACGACATCGACTTCCGGGCCCGCCCGGTCTCCCGCGAGGAGGCCGACTTCCTGGCCAGCACGGTCGCCGGCAGCACCGACGTCACCTACACCGACGTCGAGAACGCCCCGGCCGTGGTG
The DNA here is from genome assembly GCF_040682255.1 of Micromonospora sp. NPDC051296. Taxonomy (NCBI): domain Bacteria; kingdom Bacillati; phylum Actinomycetota; class Actinomycetes; order Micromonosporales; family Micromonosporaceae; genus Micromonospora; species Micromonospora sp. NPDC051296. Next base: position 4,235 of record NZ_JBFBAO010000433.1, read on the forward strand.
CTGGTCGGCCTGGAGCCGGAGGAGGAGTGCCCGATCCTCTTCCTGCGACTGCGCAAGGCGTACCTGAAGAAGAAGCTGAAGGTGTACGCGATCGCGCCGTTCGCCACCCGCGGCCTGGAGAAGCTCGGGGCCAAGCTGGCCCGGGTGGTACCGGGTGAGGAGGCCGGCGTGCTCGCCGAGCACGCGACGGTCGCCGAGGCGCTCAGCACCGATGGCGCGATCCTGATCGTCGGTGAGCGACTGGCCACCGTGCCCGGTGGCCTCTCCGCCGCCGCCGAGGTGGCCGCGCGTACCGGGGCGAAGCTGGCCTGGGTGCCGCGGCGCGCCGGTGACCGCGGCGCGGTCGACACCGGCTGCCTGCCCAACCTGCTGCCCGGCGGGCGCCTGGTCACCGAGCCGGCGGCCCGTGCCGAGCTGGGCGAGGCGTGGGACATCCCGGCCGGGGTGATCCCGAGCCAGGCCGGGCGGGACACCGACGGCATTCTCGCCGCCGCCGCCGCGGGTCAGCTCGACGCGCTGGTGGTGGCCGGGGTTGACCCGGCCGACCTGGCCGACCCGCGGCTGGCCGAGCAGGCTCTGGACGCGGTGCCGTTCCTGGTCAGCCTGGAGCTGCGGGCCAGCGCCGTGACCCGCCGGGCGGACGTCGTCCTGCCGGTCGCCCCGGTGGTCGAGAAGGCCGGCAGCTTCCTGGACTGGGAGGGCCGGCTGCGCCCCTTCGACGCGGTGCTGGACACCGCCGCGATGACCGACGGCCGAGTGCTCGACGCCTTGGCGGCCGAACTGGGTGTCCGGCTGGGCACCGGGGACGTGCTGACCGTCCGGCGCGAGCTGGGCGGCCTGCCGGCGACCCGGATGGATCGCCCGAGCGCCCCCACCGTCGAGCCGGGCACCGTCCGACAGCTCGGGCCCGGTGAGGCGGTGCTGGCGACCTGGCACCAGCTGGTCGACCTGGGCAGCCTCACCGACGGTGACGAGCACCTGGGCGGCACGGCCCGCCCGCCGGTGGTGCGGATG
>NZ_JBFBAO010000434.1:0-5187 GCF_040682255.1 Micromonospora sp. NPDC051296
GCGGAGGTGGTCGCGGGGGAGCGGACGCTGCTCGACGTCGCGGTCCGCTGGGGGTACGGCTCGGCCGAGGCGTTCGCCCGGGCGTTCAAGGCCGTTTAAGAAGGGGCCCCTCCTTTCAGTCGTTGACGCAGCGGAGCACCGGGTGGGTGGTGAGAGCGGTGGGGTCGAGGGGTGTCTCGGAGCGCACGGTGAAGATCGCCGACTCACCCGGCAGGAGTGTGCGTAGGGCGTCGTCGGCCTGGGCGGAGGGGTGCAGGCGGTCCGGATAGAGGGTCAGGTCGCGCAGGATGGTGCGGGCGGTGACGCGTACCTGCTGGGCGCCGTAGGTCGGTTCGACCACGGCGTCGAAGGCCGCCGACGGCCAGTCGATCTCGCGGTCCTCGGCGAAGAACCACAATGCCCGTCCGGCCCGGTCGCCGGCTTCGGCAACCAGCAGCTCGGCTTGGGCCTCGTCGGGCCGGGTCAGCTCCGCCGCCAGCGGCAGCGTCACCGTCGCGTACGCGGGCACATCCAGCTCCAGCGTGGTCTTCGCCCGCGGATCGCCGGCCACGGTGAGCCGGGTGACCGTCGCCGAGGCCCGCCACGGCTGCCCGCCGTCGTTGACCGCCACCAGGGCCAGGCCGCCGTCGCGGGGCTGGACGGTGAGCAGCCGGTCGGCGTACGCCCGGCGCAGCGCGTACCACAGCGGCTTGCGCCGGCCGTCGCCGTCGACCGCTGCCCACGAGGTGACCGGCCAGCAGTCGTTGAGCTGCCAGACGATGGTGCCCATGCACACGCCCCGGTGGGAACGGAAGTGTTCCACCCCGAACTGGATGGCGCGGGCCTGGTTGAGCTGGGTCAGGTAGTGCCAGTCGTCGAAGTCGCGGGGCACGGGCAGGTGCGCCGTCAGCCCTCGGCGCAGCTTCAGGTCACCGTCCGCTGCCTTCTGGTGGTGCGCCATGCCGGGCGAGTCGTGCGTCAACGGCTCGTCGGACAGCGCCCGGCGCAGGGTCGCGTACGCGGGCGGCGCCTGATAGCCGAACTCGGCCACGAACCGGGGTACGTACTCGCGGTACTTCGCGTAGTCGTCGGTGTTCCACACGTCCCAGATGTGCGTGGTGCCGTACGCCGGGTCGTTGGGGTGGATCTCCTCGCTGCCGGAGTACGGGCTGCCCGGCCAGTACGGGCGGGTCGGATCCAGCTCGGCGACGAGCCGGGGCAGCAGTTCCAGGTAGTAGCCGCGCCCCCAACTGCGCCCGGCCAGCGGTTCCTGCCAGTCCCAGTCGTGCCAGCCCCAGATGTTCTCGTTGTTGCCGGTCCACAGCACCAGTGACGGGTGGCTGGCCAGCCGCACGATCTGCTCGGCGGCCTCGGCGGCCACCTCGGTGCCGAACGGCTCCTCCTCCGGGTACGCGGCACAGGCGAAGAGGAAGTCCTGCTGCACCAGCAGGCCACGCTCGTCGGCCAGGTCGTAGAAGTCCGCCGACTCGTACCGGCCGCCGCCCCAGATCCGCAGCAGGTTGACGTTCGCGCCTTCGGCCTGGTCGAAGCGGTGCGCCAGGCGTTCCCGGGTGACCCGGGTGGGAAAGGCGTCGTCGGGAATCCAGTTCACCCCGCGGACGAAGACCGGCACCTCGTTGACGTGCAGGGCGAACGGGGCGCCCTGGGCGTCGGGCGTGGTGTCCAGGCGCACCGTGCGAAAACCGATCCGCCGGTGCCACTCGTCGAGGGTGTCGCCGTCGGGCCCGTGCAGCGTCACCGCCAGCTCGTAACGGGGCTGCGCGCCGTAGCCTCGGGGCCACCACAGCTCGGGTTCGGTGACGGTGAGGGTCAGCTCGGCCGCCCGTTCCCCGGCCGGGATGGTCACCTCGGCGGTCTCCCCCGCCACCCGGGCCCGCACGGTGAGTGGCAGGTCGGCGGCGCGGTCCACCTCGACGTGCACCGCCACCCGCCCGTCGCCGCCGACGACGGTCACCAGCGGGCGGACCGTGGCGAGCCGGGCGGTCGACCAGCCGTGCAGGCCGATCTCCTGCCAGATGCCCGCGGTGACCAGCGTGGGGCCCCAGTCCCAGCCGAAGTTGCAGGCCATCTTGCGGATGAACTGGAACGGCTCCGGGTACGAGTTGGGCCGGTCACCGAGCCGGTCACGGTGTGCCTCGGCGTACCGGTAGGCGGAGTCGAAGCGTACGGCCAGGGTGTTGCCCTCGGTTCGGAGCAGCGACGTGACGTCGAAGCGGTGGCCGCGGTGCATGTTCTCGGTCCGGCCGACCTCGACGCCGTTGACGGTGACGGTGGCGACGGTGTCCAGCCCGGCGCAGACCAGGTCGAGGCGCTGGTGGTCGCCGGCCGGCCGGTCGAAGGTGGTTTCGTACACCCAGTCGGTGTGCCCGATCCAGCCCAGCGCGGTCTCGTTGTCGTCCAGGTACGGGTCCGGGATCAGGCCGGCCGCGAGCAGGTCGGTGTGCACGCAGCCGGGGACGGTGGCCGGCACCGCCCGGCCGTCGACCTCGGGCGGGGCCTGGGGGCCGGACACCGCCCGCAGGGTCCAGCCGTCGTGCAGCGCCTGCCGGTGCGGACCGGCCCCCCGTGCGTCGCTCAAGACTTCACCGCGCCTTCCATGATTCCGCGGACGATCTGCCGACCGCCGATGACGAGCATGATCAACAGTGGCACCGTGGCCACGAACGCGCCGGCCAGCACCCGCCGGTAGATGACGTAGTTGCCGCTGGCCAGGTCGGAGATGGCCACCATCGAGGTGGGGTAGTCGGTGCCGTTCAACGTGATCAGGGGCCACTGGAAGTCGTTCCAGGTGGCCACGAAGGTCAGCAGGCCGAGCACCGCCAGCGCCGGGCGTACGGCCGGCAGGACGATGTTCCAGTAGACCCGCATGGTGGTGGCGCCGTCGACCCGGGCCGACTCGACCAGCTCGTCGGGCACCGTGTTGACGATGAACTGTCGCATGTAGAACACCCCGAACGCGGTGACCAGGCCGGGCACGATCACCGCCAGCAGGGTGCCGTTCCAGCCCAGCTTGCCCATCACGATGTAGAGCGCCACCACGCCGAGCTGATTGGGCACGGTGAGGGTGAGGATCACGAAGAGCAGCAACGCCCGGCTGCCCCGGAAGCGCAGCTTCGCGAAGGCGAACCCGGCCAGCGAGCAGAAGAACAGCACCGAGACGGTCACCACGGTGGCGACGATGACGCTGTTCACCAGGGAGGCGGCGAAGTAGACGTCCTGGAGGGAGAAGACCTCGTCCAGGTTCACCAGGAACTGGTCACCCGGGACCACCGCCGGTGGCAACTTCGAGGTCGCCTCGTCGCTGCTGGTCGAGATGACGAACATCCAGTAGAGCGGGAACGCCGCGAACAGTGCGGTCGCCGACAGGAACAGGTAGGTCCAGACCCCCGCCGGGGTGTCCTGCGGGGCGCGGCCCAGCAGGACGGCGTGTCGCCGTCCCTCGCGCGACACCGGCGCGGCTTTCCGGGGTCGCTCCAGAAGGCTCATTTGCGTCCCCCCGACAGACGGTTGGTCAACAGGGTGTTCAGCGCGGCGACCACGAGGATGATGAGGAACAACGCCCAGGACATCGCGGCGGCGTAGCCGAGGTTGAGGTCCTTCCAGCCCACCTTGTAGATCAGCTGCGCGACGGTCTGCCACTCACCGCCGGCACCGCCCCGGGCGGTCTGCGCGTTGAGGTCGAAGAGCATCGGCTCGGTGAACAGTTGGAGCCCGCCGATGGTGGACAGCACCACGGTGAAGATCACCACCGGGCGGATCATCGGCACGGTGATCCGCCAGAGTTGGCGCCACGGGCCGGCCCCGTCGAGCGCCGACGCCTCGTAGACGTCGCGCGGGATGGACTGCATCGCGGCCAGGTACAGCAGGGCGTTGTAGCCGATCCACTTCCAGTTGACCATGGTGGCGATGGCGATCCAGGAGTGCAGTTTGTCCGCCCGCCAGTCGATCGGGTTTTCGGTGCCGATGCCGATCAGGCCGAGTGCCCAGTTCGCCATCCCGAAGTCGCGGGAGAAGAAGACGTTGAAGACCAGCGTGGACGCGGTGATCGGGGTGATGTACGGCAGCAGGGCGCTGACCCGCCACCAGCTCTGCGCACGCAGCCGGCGGTTCAGCATCGACGCGATGATCAGCGCGAGCAGCAGCTGCGGGACGGTGGAGAGCAGGAAGATGCCGAAGGTGTTGTAGAGCGCGTTGCCGAAGTCGCCGTCGGTGAACAGCCGACGGAAGTTCTCCGTGCCGGCCCAGCCGGTCAGGTCCGGGTCGTCCAAGCGCCAGTGGCGCAGCGCCACCACCCCGTTGAAGATCATCGGGAAGAGCCCGAAGACGAAGAAGAGCAGGAAGAAAGGGGCGATCATCAGGTACGGCATGTACCGCACGTCGAAACGGTGCAGTCGGTCACGCCAGGTCGACCGCCGGCTCGGGGCGGACCGGGGGCGCCGGGTGACCGGTTCGGGGGCCGCGCGCGTGGTGGACATGGGGACACTCCAGGGACGGGAGACGGGGGCGGACGCCGAGGCCGGGGGCGGCGCGGGCACCGGCGTACCCGCGCCACCCCGTACGCGCTACTTGCTGGCCTTCTCGGCTTCCTTGACCGCCTCGGCCCAGGCCGCGTCCGACTTGAGCGTGCCGTTCTGCACCCGGTTGATCACGTTCTCCACGGCGACCCGGGTCGGACCGTTCTTCTTGCCCAGGTACTGCGGCGTCAGGCCCTCCGCCATCTTCGGGAAGATCTGGCCGACCGGCGCGGCGTTGAAGAAGTCGTTCTTGAAGTCCGCGATCGCGGGGTCGGTGTAGAGCCCCGGCTGCGAGGGCAGGTTGCCGACCGTCTTGAAGACCTCGATCTGCTGCTCCGGCTGGATCAGCCACTCCAGGAACTTGTACGCCTCGTCGACGTTCTTGCCCTGCTTGGGGATGGTGAGGAAGGAGCCGCCCCAGTTACCGCCACCGCCGGGTACCGCGGCGATGTCCCACTTGCCCTTGGTGCCGGGGGCGGTGTTCTGGATGTGCCCGAGCATCCAGGCCGGGCAGGCGAGCACCGCGAACGCCCCGCTGGTGAAGCCCTTGTCCCAGTCGGCCTGGAAGCTGGTGAGGTTCGCGGAGAGCCCGGCGTCGGCCGCCTTGACCGCGTAGTCGAAGGCGACCCTGGGGCCACCCTCCATCTGGAGCTGTTCGTTCTGGTCGTAGAAG
>NZ_JBFBAO010000435.1:0-5187 GCF_040682255.1 Micromonospora sp. NPDC051296
TCAGCCGGAGCCCTCTTCGCGGGGGCCTTCTTCGCCGCCGTCGACTTCGCCGCCGTCGTCTTCGCGGGGGCCTTCTTCGCCGCCGTCGACTTCGCCGCCGTCGTCTTCGCGGGGGCTTTCTTCGCCGCCGTCGACTTCGCTGCGGTCGACTTCGCCGCCGTCGTCTTTGCCGCGGTCGACTTTGCCGCCGTCGTGGCCCGCTTGGCCGGGGCGGCCTTCCGCGCGAGCGAGGTCGCCTTCGTCGCCGGAGCCTTCGCGGCGTTGCTCTTCGACGCCGGGGCCCGCCCGGCACCGCCGGACGCGTTCCGGGCCGCCGGCGCGGTGCCGTTCGCGCGGCGAGTGGACGGGGTGCGGGTGAGGCCCGCGGTGCGTTCCGTCGCGGCGGTCCTTCTCGCGGGCGTACGCTTCGCGGCCGGGCGGGTGGCCTGTTGTGCTTCGGCCATCTCGGTTCCCTCCTTGGGGACGTGCCACCGCCCTCGCGGCGCACGCAGTGCCTCGACGCGGGAGGCGTCCCGCGTCGTCTACCTGCTGTCCTCCCCGGCCCAGCGGGCGTCCTCGGCCTCCCACGCTTCGTTGCGCTCCCGCACCTGTTGCAGGGCGTTCTCCGCGTCGGCGGCTGAGGCGTACGGTCCGAGAACGTGCCGGGCAGGGCACACGTCGGCATCGGTCTCGACCCGGTGGTGTCGCGTACACCAGTAGTAGTGCCCACGTCCGCTGTCGCTCATGGGATCACTGTGCACCGGGAGACGACCGCCCGCCACCGGAACACCGCAAGTCGCCGGACTCTTCCACAGTAGACGTGCAGGCCAGCCGACGTGCCGAAACGGCGAAAACCGCCGCCCAGTGATCATCCGAACGGCCAATGCCGGTGCGGTGCCGGCATCGCCACAATCAGCGGTCGTGACCACGCCTACCTCGATCGCCACCGTCTGCCCGGAGTGCGGCGCCGCGACGGTGTCCCCGCTCGGCGCGACGCCCTGGTGCCCGTCCTGCGAATGGAACCTGGAGGCGTACGACGCGGACCGGAGCCAGCCCGTGTTCGGCTGGGTCTGGCTCGACCGCCGGGCACACCGGCTGGGTTACCGGTCGACGCGCCAGCAGTTCGACCAGTTGGTGGGGCGGCCGATCGGCGCGACCGGCCCCGGCGCCACGCCGGTACTGATCGCGGCGGCTTCGGTGCTGCTGCTGGCCGGGGTGGCCGCGATCGCGATCGCCGGCGTCTGGCTGACCGTGTGGTCGTTCCCGAGCCTGACCATCCTGCCGGGCGTCGCGCTGCTCGGTCTCGCCTTCGTGCTGCGACCCCGCTTCGGCCGGCTCGACCCGGAGATGGAGGTGCTGACCCGGCAGCGGGCACCGGAGTTGTTCGCGCTGGTCGACGAGGTCGCGACGGCGCTGGGCACGCCCGCGCCACAGGTGATCGGTGTGGACGGCGACTTCAACGCGTACGCGGGCCAGGTCGGTCTGCGCCGGCGGCGGGTGCTCTGCCTGGGCCTGCCCTACTGGGGTTCGCTCGGCCCGCAGGAGCGGGTGGCGTTGCTCGGCCACGAGCTGGGTCACTTCGCCAACGGCGACCCGCGCCGGAAGCTGCTCACCCAGCCCGCGTTGCGCACGCTCGGCGAGGCCGCCGACCTGCTCCGCCCGATGGACACCGGGCACCGCGGCGGCATCCTGGAATTGTTCGGGGCCTTGCTGTCGAAGGTGCTCCTCGGCACACTTTCGCGGCTGCTCGCCGCCGCACACCTGGCCCTGGTCTGCCTCGCGTTGCGCGAGAGCCAACGCGCCGAATACCTCGCCGACGAACTGTCGGCCCGGGCCGCGGGGACGGATGCGGCGACCCGGCTGCTGGACAACGCGCTGCGCATCGAGTCGATGATGCTCGTGGTGCGCCGGGATTCCCGGGCCGGCCACGGCCCGCAGCAGTGGCGGGCCGAGACGGCCGCGGGACTCGCCGACGCCACTGACCGGTTACCGCAGCTACGGCAACTCTCCGTACGCGAGGAGGCGTCGCTGCTGGCCTCGCACCCGCCCACCGGGCTACGCCGACGGATGCTTACCAGCCGGAGCTGGCACGAGCCGAAGGTGGTCCTCACCGAGGCCCGCCTGGAACGCTTGGATCAGGAACTGGCCAGGGAGTACGAGCGAATCCGCCGGCAGATCAGCCTCGCCTGACCGGGACGCGGGCCGGCGAACGCGAGGGGCTAAGGTCGCCGGGTGGGCGTACCGGAATACATCCTGCGAATGCGCAAACACGTCGGCCATGACCTGCTCTGGCTGCCCAGCGTAAGCGCGGTCGTACGCAACGACGCGGGCGAGCTGCTGCTCGGCCAGCGCGCCGACGACGGTCGGTGGTCGGTGGTGAGCGGCTGCGTCGAGCCGGGCGAGCAGCCGGCCAGCGCGGTCGTGCGGGAGGTGTTGGAGGAGACCGGGCTGGAGGTCGAGCCGCTGCGGCTGAGCAGCGCGCTGTCGCACCCGCACACGTACCCCAACGGGGATCGTTGCGAATACCTCAACCTCGGCTTCCACTGCCGGCTGCTGGGCGGTGAAATGCGGGTCAACGACGACGAGTCGTTGGACGTCAGGTGGTTCCCGCCGGGCCGGCTGCCCGACCTGGACGAGCATGCCCGGCTGGTCATCCGGCACGCCCTCGGCGCGGAGAACTCGGCGTTCTTCCTACCGGCCGGGACGATGTGGGGCGAGCCCGGCGAACTCGAGCATGGTTGAGCCGCTTCGGCGGTACCTGACCGAACTGGTCGCGGTCGCGGGCGACGTGCTCGGCGACGAGCTGTGCGGGGCGTACGCGGCGGGGTCGGTGGGGTTGGCGGCGTACCAACCGGGACGCAGCGACGCGGACGTGGCGCTGGTCTGCGCCGGCCCGCTGGACCTGGCGGTCGCTCGCGAGTTGGTGGCGCGGTTGCGACACGAGACGTTGCCCTGCCCGGCCCGGGGTCTGGAGCTGGTCGTGTACCGCCAGGAGGTGGCCCGCTCCGGCACTCCCGAGCCGGGATTCGAGGTCGAGCTGAACACCGGCGCGCGGATGGACTTCCGAGCCTCGTACGGCCCGGCCGGGCGGCCACCCGCGGACGGCCTGTTCTGGTACGGCCTGGACCGCAGCATCCTGCACCAGAGCGGGCGGGCCCTGCTCGGCCCACCCGCCGCGCACGCCTTTGCCGACCTGACCCCGGACGACCTGCGCCGGCTGGTGCTGGACGCGCTGCGCTGGTGGCTCGACCGGCCGGTCCCGGCCGGCGACGTGCCCGCACCCGGGGCGGAGGACGCCGTGCTCGGTGCCTGCCGCTCCTGGGTACGGCTGCGCCACGGGGTGTGGCTGCCCAAGGTGGCCGCCGGTCGGCGGCTGCTGGCCGAGGCCGGACCGCTGGTCGACACCGCCACCACCGACCTGGTCGAGCGGTCGATCGCCGCCCGGGACGGCGACACATCGCCCAGCGGCCCGCAGGCCCGCGCCTTCCAGCGGCGGGTACTCGCCGACCTCTCCGGCACGTCGGCCTGGCCGCTCGCGCCCTGACCTACCCCGCCGCCCTGACCGGTGCCGTGCGGCGGCGCCGGTTCGTCAGGCCGGGACCGGCTCCACCGGGATCCACAGCTCGGCGTCCGCGTGACTGCCGTCCGCCGAGATCCGGGTACGCGAGATCTCCGGCCCGGGGCGGGAACGGTACGGGTTGGACGGGAACCACTGGGTGAACACGTCCCGCCACAGGTACTGCACCGCCTCGGGGAACGCCCCCGAGGTCTCGAAGACCGCCCAGGTCCCCGCCGGCACCGGCAACACGTCCAGGTCGCCGGGCACCTCAGCACCGGTCACCACGCCGTACCAGTAGTCCAGCTCGGTCCCCTCCTCGCGGTTGCCGGTCAGGCCATCGCTGACGTTGACGACCCCCTGCGGTTCCTGGTCGGACAACGCCTCGATCCGGTCCCGGGTCGCCGGCTCGATGCCCTTGACGAAGGCCACGATCGCGGGGTTCATGCCCTCGTGCACCAGCGGCACCCGGGCCTTGCGGCCGGCGAGCCGGAACGACTCCTTCTGCACGATGCGGTATCGCATGCTGCTGCTCCCTTCCACGGTGAGTCGGAAGGACATCCGGGGCTGGGCACGCAACGCGGCTCCGGTACGCCGGGCCTCGCCGGGGCCGACCCCGTGCACGGCCTTGAACGCCCGGGCGAACGCCTCGGCCGAGCCGTACCCCCAGCGGACCGCGACGTCGAGCAGCGTCCGCTCCCCCGCGACCACCTCCGCACCCGCGACGGTGAGCCGGCGGCGACGCACGTACTCGGACAGCGGAATGCCGGCCAGCGCGGAGAACAGCCGCCGGAAGTGGTACTCCGACGTGAGCGCGATCCGCGCCAGCTCGGCCGCGTCGACCGGCTTGTCCAGGTGCCGCTCGATGTGGTCCATGGCCTGGTTGAGCCGCTCCAGCATCCGGGTCTCCTTCCCTTGCGGCACCCAAGCTATGGCTCCGCCGACCCCGCCGACCCGACAAACTGTGCCCGGCGCGGTCACGTCGGCAGCCGCACTCGGCTGACGCGAGGTTGACGCGAGCCGCGCATCCAGGGTCACAGCGGCTGTCCGGGCGGCGGGAGTCGCCCGCCACTGGGGCAGAATGCCCAGGTCGCAGGGTGGGTGGATACCAGACCGAACCGGCACAGACACATCCGCCGCAGCGACGATCTCCCCGGCCCGGAGGTCACCCTGCGTGGCCCGCTCAGCCCGTTCTGCCTGCACAAGATGCGGATGGGACGTCGCGTGTGCAACTCTCGTCCGAGATTTCTTCACCGGGGCGGACGGGGGTCCCCTGCGAAGACCCATGCGCTGGCGTGGGCAGATACGTCAGTCGACCCTGGAGGCAACGTGGCCAACCTTGACGCCGCCCTGAAGGACGCCATGACCATCGACGGCGCGATCGGCGTCGCGCTCGTCGACTACACCAGCGGGATGACCCTCGGCGTGGCCGGCGGCACCCCCGAGATCGACCTGACCGTCGCCGCCGCCGGCAACACCGACGTGGTACGCGCCAAGATGCGCACCATCGAGATGCTGAAGCTGAACGATGACATCGAGGACATGCTGATCACCCTCGGCGGGCAGTACCACATCATCCGGCCGCTCACCGGTTCCAACGGCAAGGGGCTGTTTCTCTAACAGCATGGACGGCTCGCTGACCGTGTGGCCAC
>NZ_JBFBAO010000436.1:0-5187 GCF_040682255.1 Micromonospora sp. NPDC051296
ACACCGCCGCCGAGCCGATGCGCGCCAAGGACATCTGCCGCGCACTCGGCACCGGCACCACCGCCAAGGACACCGAAGGACTCCGAGCCAAGCTGCGGAACCCGGGGGACTCTCTGGCGGAGTCGTTGTCGGCGTACGAGTGTGCGTCCCCAGGTAGGTACGGATGAACGTGGCCAGGTCAGGCGACGTTGGCTTGGCTTTCGATGGCGGTGAGGCGGTTCTTGAGTCGGTAGCTGGGTCCGTTGATGGCGACGACGTCGCAGTGGTGCAGGAGACGGTCGAGGATGGCGGTGGCGAGGACTTCGTCGCCGAAGACTTGGCCCCATTCGCCGAAGCTCTTGTTCGAGGTGAGCAGGGTGGAGCCCTTCTCGTATCGCTTTGGGATGACTTGGAAGACGAGGTTGGCTTGGGCGCGTTCGAGGGGTTGGTAGCCGACCTCGTCGATCACGAGGACGTTGGGGCGTAGGTAGGTGTGCAGTTTGCGGGCCAGTCGTCCGATGGCGTCGGCGGCGGTGAGGTGGCGGACCATGTCGTCGAGGCTGGTGAAGTAGACGGTGAACCCGGCTCGGCAGGCGGCGACGGCGAGGGCGACGGCGATGTGGGTCTTGCCGACGCCGGGCGGGCCGAGGAGGGCGACGTTGGCTTTGGCTTGCACGAACGCGAGGGTGGCCAGGTCCCGGATCTTGCGGGGGTCGAGGTCGGGTTGGAACGCGAAGTCGTATTCGTCGAGGGTTTTGTGGTGCGGCAGTTTCGACAGTCGAAGCGCTGAGCGGAAGCGGCGTTCGTCGCGGACGGCCTGCTCTTCTTCGAGGACGAGGTCGAGGAAGTCGAGGTAGCCCATGGCCTCGGTGTCGGCGCGGGCGGTGAGGTCGGCGAGGGTGCGGGCCAGGTGTGGCAGGCCGAGCCTGGTGGCGGTGGCGCGGATGCGGTCGGCGACGAGGTCACTCACGTGCTGGTGCCCTTCGGGTAGCTGCGGCCGGTGGTGAAGGGGCTGGTGCCGGCGATCTGGTCATAGACCGACAGTGGCCTGCGGTCGACGGTGACCTGGGCTGCGGCGGCCCGGTTCAGCAGCGCCTGCAGCGGGCTGGCGCCGGGTGTGGGGCGGCTGCGCTGGGGTGGGGTGGGGTGTCGCCGGTGGTGGTCGCGCGGGTGTGTCCGTCGGGCAGGCCGTCCCAGTGGGCGGGGTCGACGATGCGGGCGCCGCGTCCGACCGCCCTCGGGTGGGTGGCCAGCAGGGTCTCGCCGTGCTGATCTGGGATGGTGGCGTGGATGGCGATGGTCGCTGCGGTCGCGCGGACCTCGACCAACTGCCGGTGCCGGACCCGACGGGCCGGAACCGAGTAGAGGTTCGCGTCGTAGGCGACCAGGCAGTCCTTGCCGACATGCCGCAGATGCCGGACGGCGACCACATACGGCCGAGCTGGCATCGGACGTAATGTGGCATGATCTCGGAACGCACGGACTCCGATGACCTCACCGTGGGTGCGGTGGGTTCGGGCCCGCCGCATCGGCACCCACTGCATAAACGCAGCATCCAGGTCGGCCAGTGACGAGAAGCCCCGACCCGCGAGGACGTGATCGCGGACGATCGTGACCTGACGCTCGACCCGGCCCTTGCCGGTGGGTCGGTAGGCCGCCAGGACGTCGATGTCGAAGTCGTAGTGCCCGGCGAACGCGACCGCCTCGGGGTGCAGCGGCACCGCCTGCCCGGGGGCGACGTGGCGGCGCACAACTGTCTTCGTCCGGTCGTAGACGATCGACTTGGGCACCCCGGCGAAGTGGGCGAACGCCCGCCGATGGCACTCCCAGAACGCCGACAGGTCCTGACTGGTGGTGAAGCAGCAGAACGGATCCCGCGAATACGACAGCACCATGTGGAACGAATAGACCTTCGCGATCCCGACGTGAGCCAGAATCCCGCCCTCGTCGCCCCAGTCGACCTGCGCCTGCGCACCAGGCACCACCTCGAACCGGCGGTGCAGGCCAGCGAGTTCGTCCGAGCCGATGCCCATCTCCGCCGCGATCCGCGGCCGAGCCTCCTGCAGATACAGCTTCACCCGCTGGTAGTTGCCGGTGAACCCGTACTGCTCCACCAGCCGTTCGTGAATCACCGTGCCCTTGAGCAGCAACTCCGCCCGCAACCACGCGTCGATCACATGCGCGAACGGGCTCAACACCGACACCCGGGCATCCCGACGCGGTGACCGCTGCGGCGGCGCCGGCACCGTCTCATCAGCCAGGTACTTCCGCACCGTCTTGCGGTCCAGTCCGGTCTCCCGAGCGATCTGCGACAGACTCAGCCCCGCCTCGCGCAGCGCACGGTACCGGCGCAGCTCCAGCCACCGCTCCGACCGCAGAACCATCGCCGCCCTCCGCCCCAGCTCATACCGGGCGAAGTCTTACTCATCGGACACCCCACCAGGCCATCGCCACGCCGTGGCCTGGCCACGTTCATCCGTACCTACCTGGGGACACCAACCCGTACGCCGACAGTCGTTCTACGGCTGGGATGGCGTGCGTAGCTGGCAGTCACTCGAACGTGACCTCCGCATCGACGCGACGCACGACGGACGCGGCCATGTCAGTCTCCGTTCCGTCATTCGAGGTCCCCGGGGCTGTGAACCGGGAGCGTGGGAGGCATCCGTCGTGGTGACCCTCGACAGCGGCGAGGACATGCGACGTCTCGTCGCTGAACTCACCGAGTTGGTCTCGTAGCACGCATGGCCGGAAGCACGATCGACTGCTACTTCCGAAGATCGGCCGCACGGTCGATCACGACGAGTGAAGGTTCCGGCTGGTGCCGCGCACGATGCGGCAAATGAGTAACCGGGGTCTGGTGGGCAAACCTCGGTCCCGCGGGGTGCACACCGATGGTGTCAGCTTGTCCTCGGCCCAACGGCTAACCCCGCGATACTCCCGGGTAGGGCCGCGACCAATCGGTGCAGCTTCCGGGTACTTGGCGTCGGGGGAGGTCAGGTGTGCGAGTTCGGTGGCTTCTCGGCCTGCAGTTGTGTCTCCGTCTCAGCGAATCCCACTGAGCGGTAGACCCGGATGGCCAGATACTGCGGGTCGGCCACCATCACCAGCGTGCGTGCGCGGAGTTCAGTGAAGCCGTAAGCGCTCACGTGGTGCACCAGCGTCCCGGCCAGCCCGCGGTCGCGGGCATCGGGACGGGTCTCGACGGACTGGAAGCGGGCAAGTCCTTCGCCGGCGTGGAAGAGTCCCATGCCGGAGAGCAGGCGATCGTCCTTGAAGGCGCCGAACCAGGCGCCGTGACCGCTCTCGACGAGGCGACGGACGGTTGCCACCTTGGCGACCGTGAAGTCGTGGTAGGACTGCGCATCGAGGCCTTCGCCGATGCAGGACATGCGTAGCTCGATCAGTTGCTCCCAGTCCTTGTCACTGGACAAGGCGCGGTACTTGGCGTCCCGGTTCGGCCGTGGCGGTTCGTGGACTGTGGTGGCGGTCATGACTGCCTGACCCTCGACGCTCAATCCCCTGTTCCTGAAGGGAGAGAGGTCGTCGGCCGATCCGTCGACACCGTCGAAACCGAGCGCGATGTGGTTCGCCTCGGGGAACTCGTTCGCGAACGCCTTGAGCCAGTGGTCGGTGTCCTCGGCTGTGGGTGGGGACTGAAGGAGCAGAAAGTTGCCCCACCAGTGGCCGGGATTGTGCGGTGACCGTACCGCGATATGGTCGCCCCGGTCCTCGATCTCGCTCCCTCCGAGCCGGAGCAGCGCCAGGTCAGTTTGGTAGCCAAGCGAGTTGATATGCACTCCGAAACTCTAAACCCAGTCTTTCAACCGGCTTGGGCCGCGAACATTCACGGTCAGTAGCCGGCGATCGGGGGCCGTGTAATGCATCAAGTGGAGTCGACGTGTAACCCATCAAGGTACGACACCGGCCGCCGGCGATGTCGGGTCTCAGCTCAGTAGGTTCGGGAGCCGGCCGACCACCGATACCTTCGTGGTCTCCGGCGTGGTGGTACTCGGCGACGGCGCGTCCTTCACCAGGATGACCACGGCGGCTGCGCCGGCATCGGCGTCCACGCCGACGCCATCGACGGCGCCCCAATGCTCATCACGACCACAGGCGGGTTGGCCGCCGGGAGGCTGACCGACGCGCAGGCGCTCACCGACGGCACCTGCCGATTCCGGTTCTCTGTCCGCGGGGCACCGCCCGGGCAGGACGCCGACCTGGTCGTGGTTGCCGACCGGGATCCCCGCCAGTACACCGAACAGGAGCTGACCGGCGGTGAGCCTGCGCGTCGACTGAAACCGGTCAGAGGTCCAGCGGCTCCGGGGTCTGTGGCCAGTCCCCGGACTCTCCGCGGGTCGGTAACGAGCTGCCGGGCGGACAGGTCCGACTCGGGCGACTCATCGGCAGGACCGAGCATCATCCTGATCGGCCGACTATGACGCCGCGTGACACCCGGTCAGCAGATGCGGATGCCCGTAGACATCAGCGGACAGATACCTCGTCGAGGCCGTACCGCACCATTTCGTGCAAGTCCTCGGCGATCAGCTCCCTCGCGAGGCCACGATCCACGAACGCTGCTAACGAGCGGCCGATCTCGTCTCCCGCCACGTCGGCCAGGTCCTCATCGTGTGCGGCGTGCCGCAACCGTCCAATGCGCGCAGGTCGTTCCAGCTCGCGAGGTCAACCGCGGCCTGGCACCGAAGACTCGGATCCTCCGACTGGTCCAGCAGCACCGCGTGCAAGCGCTCGGCGCGCCAGTCCCACTGCGGCTGCTCGGCGGTCCGCAAGCCGTCGCGCAGCTCCCTTGGTGGCCGGTATCCGTGTTCTTCAACGTAATGCAGGGTCATTCGCCGCGACCGAGCTCGACGCCTAACCACCGCACAGGGAGAGACTTCAGTATGGATGCCACGCCCCCGCAGGCCCGCAGGTTTAGCTCGACGATCGGCGACGACGCCATCCGCTTCGGCGACCGGATCCTCATCGCGCCCGCCCTCGACAAAGAGGCCAGCAGGTCGATGAGCGCCTACACGTCGCTCCTCTACGCCGGGGCGAGGGCCGGCCTGCCGGCCCCCTACGCGGAGATCTGGGTGGTGCTCAGCGGAGCTGTACGAGTGGGCGCTGGAAGCGACGCCGTAACGGTGCACGCAGGGGATTTTGTTCACGTTCCCGAGCAGGCGCCCGGGGTCGTCGAGGCCATCGAGGACACCA